>JANNTF010000195.1:0-2887 GCA_031403455.1 Alphaproteobacteria bacterium
CATCGGGGCGTGCGACCAAGGGGCAGGGCGGGCGCAGTCTCTCGCTCGGCATCGCCGATGCCGTGACGGTGCTCGCCGGCGATGCGGCGAGCGCCGATGCGGCCGCGACTCTGGTCGCCAACGCCGTCGATCTGCCCGGCCATGCCGCCATCGCTCGCGTGCCGGCGCAGGAGCTCGATCCCGACAGCGATCTCGGCGCGCGTCCGGTCACTGTCGGCCTCGGCGCGCTGACCCGGGATGAGACCGCGGACGCGCTCGCGCGCGGCCGGCGGACCGCCGAGGCGCTGAGGCGAGCTGGACGCCTCTTCGCCGCGGTGCTGGTATTGCGCGGCCAGATGACGAGCGTCGGGCTGGTAACTGAACGACTCGCGGCTTGAAAGGCAGGGGAACATGAATATCCACGGCATCGAGGTCCGGAAATTCGCGATCTTCGTCGAGGAGATCTTCCACGAGGGCGGACCGGTCGCGAACAAGCCGCTGAAGCTCGGCGCGATCGCCGCGGTGATCCGCAATCCCTACGCGGGGCGCTATGAACCCAACATCATGCCGTTGATGGATCAGCTGCGGCCGCTCGGACTCGAGATGTCCAAGCGACTCGTCAGGGCGCTGGGCGGCGATGCCAAGGCGATCGAAGGCTTCGGCAAGGGCGCCATCGTCGGCGCGGCGGGCGAACTCGAGCATGGCGCGCTGTGGCATGCGCCGGGCGGCTATGCGATGCGCGACCTGCTGGCGAACGCCAAGGCGATCGTGCCCTCGACCAAGAAGATCGGCGTGCCGGGAACGCGCATCGACATCCCGGTCACGCATATCAACGCGTCCTATGTCCGCGGGCATTTCAATTCGATGGAGGTCGGGCTCAGCGATGCGCCGCGTGCGGACGAGATGATGCTCATCCTCGTGATGTCGACGGGCGCGCGCATCCATGACCGCGCCGGCGGGCTAAAGGTCTCGGAAGTCAAGGGCGAGGACGGCCTGCGATGACGGTGAAGCTCCGCAAACTCGCGACGTTCCTCGACGAGACACATGTCGAGATGGGCAAGCCTGTCGCGCCGCCGACGCGCCGCGCGGCCGCCATCGCGGTGATCGCCAATCCGTTTGCGGGCGTCTATCAGGCCGATCTCGAGGACCTGATGGCGATCGGCGAGGAGCTGGGTGATCTGCTCGGCCGGCGCGCCGTCGCGGCGCTGGGCATCGCGCCGGGCGCCGTCGAGAGCTACGGCAAGGCCGCCATCGTCGGCGAGGCGGGCGAGCTCGAGCACGCCGCCGCGATCCTGCATCCGCGCCTCGGCAAGCCGCTGCGCGCAGCGGTGGAGAAGGGCGCCGCGCTGGTCCCGTCGGCCAAGAAGATGGGTGGGCCCGGCACGCCGATCGATGTGCCGCTCGGCCACAAGGATGCGGCCTATGTGCGCAGCCATTTCGATGCCATGGAGGTGCGCCTCAACGATTCGCCGCGCGCGAACGAGATTCTCGTCGCCGTCGTAGTGACGGATTCGGGGCGGCCGAGCCCGCGCATCGGCGGGCTGACCAAGGACCAGGTCGAAGGTAAGGACGGGCTGCGCTGAGGCCGCTCGCAATCACACGCAACAGGGAGAAGAAAATGGCGATCAAACGACGGACCATCCTCACGGGCGCCACGGCGGCCGCGCTCGCCGCGCCGGCGATCGCGCGCGCGCAAGGCGCCGCGATCAGGATCGGCGAGATCAACAGCTACACCGCGCAGCCGGCATTTCTTGCGCCATATCGCAACGGCTGGAATCTCGCGATCGAGGAAGCGAATGCGGCCGGCGGGATCGGCGGGCGCAAGCTCGAGACGATCTTTCGCGACGACGCGGGCAAGCCCGAGGACGCGGTGCGCTTCGCCGGCGAACTCGTGACGGCCGAGAAGGTCGATCTGATCGCCGGCGGCTTCCTGTCCAATGTCGGGCTGGCGATCGCCGACTACGCGAATCAGAACAAGAAGCTCTATGTCGCGTCGGAGCCGCTCAGCGATGCGCTCGTCTGGGCGCGCGGCAATCGCTACACCTTCCGCCTCAGGCCCTCGACTTACATGCAGGCCGCGATGCTCGCCGAGGAGGCGGCGAAGGTCGACGCCAAGCGCTGGGCGCTGGTCTCGCCGAACTACGAGTACGGCCAGTCCGCGGCGAAATGGTTCAAGGAGCTGCTGACCAAGGCGAAGCCCGGCGTGGAGTTCGTCGCCGAGCAATTCCCGGCGCTCGGCCGCATCGATGCGGGCGCCACGGTGCAGGCGCTCGAACAGGCGAAGCCCGATGCGATCTTCAACGTGACCTTCGGCGCCGACCTCACGAGTTTCGTGCGCCAGGGCAATACGCGCGGGCTGTTCGAGAAGCGCTTCGTCGCGAGCATGCTGACGGGCGAGCCGGAGTACATGGATCCGCTCAAGGACGAATGCCCGGAAGGCTGGGTCGTGACGGGGTACCCCTGGGATCAGATCGAGACGGCGGACCACGTGAAATTCCGCGATGCCTATCGCAAGCGCTGGAGCGACTATCCGCGCCTCGGCTCGGTGGTCGGCTATGACACCGTCAATGCGATCGTCGCGATGCTCAAACGCGGCGGCTCGACGGAGACCGAGAAGATGGTCGATGCGATGAAGGGGTTGAAGTTCAGTTCCGCTTTCGGCCCGTGCGAGTTCCGCGCCGTCGATCATCAATCCACGCTGGGCGCCTTCGTCGGCAAGACCGCGCTCAAGGGCGGCAAGGGCATGATGGTCGACTGGCGCTACGCCGACGGCGCCAAGTATCTGCCGAGCGATGATGTCGTGAAGACGCTGCGGCCGCAGGGGCCGAAAGCGGAACTGAACTTCAACCCCTTCATCGCATCGACCATCTTCTCGGTCTCCGTCGAGCCGCCGCGTTTGAGCATCGCG
>JANNTF010000196.1:0-1229 GCA_031403455.1 Alphaproteobacteria bacterium
CTCAGGTCATGAACCGGCTGGGCGAAAGCGATCGCCCCGCTCCCGAACCCAAGCACCCCATCGAACTCTTCGCGATGGCCTACGGCTTGAGCTGACGCCATATCGAGAAGGACCCCCCGACATGCACGCCGCCGTGAAGACGCAGATCACCCCCGCCGACATCCTCGCGCCGACGGCCTATGCCCATGAACGCCGCACGCTGCGCGCCGATATCGTCGCGATCAAGAAGCGCCGCCGAGTCTCGGTCGGCCCCTTCGCGACCTTCTACTTCGAGAATTACCGCACGATGTGGCATCAGGTTCACGAGATGCTGTACATCGAGAAGGGCGGCGAGGAGCAGATCGCCGACGAGCTGCGCGCCTATAATCCGCTCATCCCGAAGGGTCGCGAACTGGTCGCGACCGTGATGCTCGAGATCGAGGAGCCCGTTCAGCGCGCTCAGATCCTATCGGGCCTCGGTGGCATCGAGAACCACATGTTCCTGATGGTCGGCGCCATCCGCATCGGCGCGCGACCGGAGGGCGATCTCGAGCGCACCAAGGCCGACGGCAAGACCAGCGCCGTGCATTTCCAGCATTTCGACTTCACGCCGGAGCTCATCGCGAAGTTTCGCGATCCCGGTTTCCCGGTGATCGTCGGCATCGATCATCCCGAGTACAGCCACATGGCGATGCTCACGCCGGTCGTACGCGACGCGCTGGCGCAGGATTTCGCCGACTGAATCGCATGAGGTCCGGCGCCGCCGGGCACCGGACCTCATGGGTTGCCGTCAATCGACCTTCACGTAACGAATCTCGAGCTGATTGTCCGCGCGATGCGGCGCCGTGATCTTGGTGCCCATCGCCCAGGGAATCATCAGATGGTACATCGGCAGGTGTCCCAGATCCTCGTTGTGGATGCGGTGCGCCTCCTGGATCAGGAGGCGGCGCTTGTCGGGATTCGCCTCGACCTGCGCCTGCTCGATCAGGGCATCGACTTTGGCGTCCGCGTAGCGACCGCCGTTCCAGCTGCCGCCGCCAACCTTCGCCTGACTCATCATGATGCCGCGCAGCGTATACATCGCGTCATAGGTCGGCACGCCCCAGGTGAGTCCATACATGCTGAGTTCGCCCTTGAGCATGCGTGGCCAGAGCTGGGCAGGCGGCACCACGTTCACTTTCAGCGTGATACCGATCTGCGCGAGCATCGGCGCGAAGGCGACGCAGACCTCGTCATAGGTTCCGGTCGGG
>JANNTF010000197.1:0-3088 GCA_031403455.1 Alphaproteobacteria bacterium
CCAGCCGCCGAAAGGCCGCCGCTTCCAGTTCCGTGCGCTGCTTCTGATCCATCACCATCCTCCATGACGTCATGCCGGTGATTATAGGCGCTCGCTCGACGCCGGGCCACGCCGGCGCCCGGTCGTCCGTGTAGACTGCGCACGGCCAGCACCTGAGGGACATGCCAGTGCGCGATACCCGATTATTCACGCCGGAATTCACCACCGACCCGTTCTGGTGGGAGGCGTGGCGCCCATCGGTCGAGCGCGGCCGGCGCGACGTGCCGGCGCGTGCCGATGTCGTGCTGATCGGGGGCGGGCTCGCCAGCCTCAACGCCGGGCTGGAGCTGGCGCGATCGGGGACCAACGCGGTTGTGCTCGAAGCCGGCGCGTTCGGCATCGGGGCGAGTACGCGCAATGGCGGCGGCGTGAGCGGCGGCGTCAATGTCGGCAAGGGGCTCGGCGGGCTGAAGCACGGCATCGCGAGCGAGGCCGAGAAGCATGCCCTGCTCGCCGATGCGGTCCTCGCGCTCGATCATCTCGAGGCAGTGATCCAGCGCGAAGGCATCGCATGCGATTATGTCCGCTCCGGGCGGTTCATGGGCGCCTTCACGCCGGCGCATTTCACGCAGCTCGAGAAGAGCTGCGCGACGCTGAACGCGCATGCCAAGGCCGGCGCCACGATGCTGGCGCGCGCGCACCAGCGCGACGAGATGGCGAGCGATTTCTATTTCGGCGGCATGGTCGTCGAGCGCTCGGGCAAGCTCCATCCCGCGAAGTATTACGGCGGCCTGCTCGCCGCCGCCGAGCGCGCCGGCGTCCTCCTCGTGGCGGAGGCGCCGGTCACGCAGGTCGAGCGCGTCGCGGGCGGGTGGCGCGTGACGACGCCGCGCGGCGTGGTCGCGGCGGAGAAGATCTTCGTTGGCAGCAACGGCTATACGGGCGCCGCGACACCGGCGCTGCGCCGGCGGATCATTCCGGTCGCCAGCCACATGATCGCGACGGAGGAACTCGATCCGGCGCTCGCCTCCAGCCTGATCCCGCGCGGGCGCACGCTCGCCGAGACCAAGCGTGTGCTGTGCTATTACCGCCTGTCGCCGGATGGCAAGCGCGTGCTGTTCGGCGGCCGGCCGCGCTTCACGCATGTCGCGCCCGAGACGAGCGCGCGGCTGCTCCACGCGCTGATGGTCGAGCGGTTTCCGCAGCTCCAGGGGATTCGGGTCAGCCACAACTGGATGGGCAATCTCGCCTTCTCCTTCGACCAGCTGCCGCATATGGGCGAGCTGGATGGGCTGTACTACGCGATGTGCTGCAACGGCAGCGGCGTCGCCATGCTCGGCTGGCTCGGCCAGCAATGCGCGCGCAAGATGCTCGGCGGCGGCAATCGCGTGAACGCCTTCGATGGGCGCGGGTTTCCCGAACAGGCCTTCTACAACGGCAATCCGTGGTTCCTGCCGATCGTCGGCGCCTGGTATCGCCATCTCGATCGTCGCGACCGCAAGGCGGGCGAACGGCTCACAGCGCGTTGACCGTTTCCGCGATCAGCCAATCGACGACCTGGCCCAAAGCCTCGGCCGGCGCCGCGCCCGCGGCGAGCGCGGCATGATGGATGGCGATCTGTCGATGCGCCGAGGTGCCACGCGCGAGAATGTCGCGCGTCGACGCGATCTCGGCGACACAGTCGAGGCGCTGCGCATCGGGCGCGGTCAGCGCGATCAGCTCCTCGAGCAGTTGGGGAAACGCGATGATCTCGCCTTTGCCGAAATCGACCAGCCCCGCATCGATGCCGTGGCGTTGCGCGCGCCAGCGATTCTCGCCGACGAGCATGCGCGGATAGAGCCGCCAGCGCTGGTTCTCGACGCGTAGCCGCCACAGCATCGACAGGATGCACTGATAGAGCGCGGCGATCGCGATGGTGTCGTCGAGACGCGTCGGAATGTCCGTGAGGCGCATCTCCAGCGTCGGAAACCGCGCCGAGGGGCGCACGTCCCACCACAGCTTCGTCGCATCCTCGATCAACCCCGCCGTGACGAGGCGCTTGAGCTGACGCTGGTATTCGCCATGGCTCTCGAAATGATCGGGCAGCCCGGTGCGCGGCAGCTCGTTGAACACCGCGACGCGATAGCTCTTGAGCCCGGTGTCCTCGCCCCGCCAGAACGGCGACGACGTCGACAGCGCGAGCAGATGCGGCAGGAAGTACGCGACCTGATTCATCAGATCGATGGTGAGCTCGTCATCCTCGATGCCGACATGCACGTGCAAGCCGCAGATCACGAGCCGGCGGCTGACGGCCTGGAGGTCGCGCTCCAATGCCTGATAGCGGTCGCGCTGGGTGGCGAGCTGATCGGACCAATCCGCAAGCGGATGCGTCGCCGCGGCGATCGGCGCCAGGTCGAACTCGGCGGCGACCGCCGCGATCGTGCGCCGGAGATGGACGAGGTCGGCGCGCATCGCGCGCGCATGGCGATGCGGGCGCGTCTGCACCTCGATCTGCGAGCGCAGGAATTCCGGGCTCACCTGCCCGGGCAGAAGCGCTTCGCAGCGACCGAGCATGGCGCGCGGCGGCTCGGCGATCAGCGCGCGCGTGCGGCGATCGACCAGCAGATATTCTTCCTCGACCCCGAGGGTGAACGGCGGCACCGGCATGATGACTCGAAGCTAGCCGATGCATCGCCGGCAGGCGACACACGGTACGGCTTGATCGCTCGAGCGAATTCGTCGACCTTCGGTCGTCGTTTGCCCTCAACACGGATCATGACCATGGCGGAAATTGGTGGCGCCTCCGGCCCGGCCGGCAAGCTGGTCATCCGGAATATCGGTCTGCTGCTCTCGGGCGATCTGGCGCGGCCGATCCTCGACGCCGATACCGTGATCGCGATCGACGGCCGGATCGCGGCTTGCGGCAAGGCGCGTGATCTCGATCTCTCCCGCGCGAAGGTGACGATCGACGCCAAAGGCAGCGCGTTGTCGCCGGGGCTGATCGACAGCCATGTCCATCCGGTCTTCGGCGATTGGACGCCGCGCCAGAACCAGCAGGGCTGGATCGAATCCTGCCTCAACGGCGGCGTGACCACGATGATCTCGGCGGGCGAGGTCCATCTGCCGGGAC
>JANNTF010000198.1:0-8865 GCA_031403455.1 Alphaproteobacteria bacterium
TCACGGTCGATGACGGTGACCGCGTTGCCTTCGGCCGCGAGAACGCGTGCGATGTGGCGACCCACCCGGCCCGCGCCGCATATCAGGATCTGCATGACTCGGTCCTATGCTGTCAGGAATCCAGCTGCCCTGGACGATCGATCCCGTGTACGCCGAGACTCTTGAGCTTGCGATGCAGCGCCGAGCGTTCCATGCCGACGAAATTCGCCGTGCGGGAAATGTTGCCGCTGAAGCGCGTGACCTGCGCCAGGAGATACTGCCGCTCGAAGAGCTCCCGCGCCTCGCGCAGCGGCAGCGCCATGATCTCCGCGGAATGCTCGCCACGCAGAGTCGCCGGCATGATCGCGCCGATCTCCGGCGGCAGCATGTCCGCCCGTATGGTCATGAATGAATCGCCGGGCGTCATGATCTGCAACCACTCGACGACATTGCGCAGCTGTCGGACATTTCCCGGCCAGTCATAGGCTTGCAGCGCGGCGATCGCATCGCCGCCGAGTTCGCGCGGCGGTGTGCTCGCGCCGACGGAGCCGCGGACCATGAAGTGCCGGGCCAGATCGATGATGTCCTCTCGGCGTTCTTTGAGCGGCGGCACGCGGATCTGCACCACGTTGAGGCGGTAGAACAGGTCTTCCCGGAAACGCCCCGAGGCGATCTCCGCCTGCAGGTCGCGGCTCGATGTCGACATGACGCGAACATCGACCGTCACCCGCGCGCGTCCGCCGACGCGCTCGAAATTCTGCTCGTGGAGAACCCTGACGATCTTGCCTTGCGTTTCCAGCGGCATGTCGGCGATCTCGTCGAGCAGCAATGTCCCGCCATGCGCCTGCTCGAACAATCCGGCCTTCGGGCCGGCGATGCCGTCGCCTTCCGTGCCGAACAGCTCCATCTCCACGCGCTCGGGCCGCATGCTCGCGCAATTCATCACGACGAACGGCCCTTCGGCGCGGCGCGAACGTGCATGGATCAGCCGGGTGACGACCTCCTTGCCAACGCCGGCGGGTCCATTGACGAGCACGCGGCTGCCCGTCGGGGCGACACGATCGATTGCCGTGCGCACGGTGAGCATGGACGCGGACGTGCCGATCAGTTCGGCCGGATCGCCGACGCGCGAGCGCAGCTCCTCGTTCTCGCGCCGCAGCCGCGCCGCCTCGATCGCGCGCGCGGCCACGAGCAGCAATCGATCCGCCTTGAACGGCTTCTCGATGAAGTCATAGGCGCCGCGCTTGATCGCGCCGACTGCCGTCTCGATGTTGCCGTGTCCGCTGATCATGATGACGGGCACCGGCGGATGTTCTGCGACGATCAAGTCGAGCAGTTGCAATCCGTCGATCGAACTGCCTTGCAGCCAGATGTCGAGAATGCACAGGCTGGGGCGCCGTTCTCGGATCGCTTCGAGCGCGGCCATGGCGTCTCCCTCGCCGCGCGTCGTGAAGCCTTCATCCTCCAGGATGCCGCCGATCAACATCCGGATGTCGGCCTCGTCGTCGACGATCAACACGTCATGCGCCATGCATCACCTTTGCGGTTGGCGCGCTGCCCTGCCGGCCGAACACCAGAGTCACGCGGGCGCCGCCGTCTGGATTGTCGTCGAGCTTCAGCCCGCCGCCATGGTCTTCCATGATCTTCATCACGATCGCAAGCCCCAGTCCCGTCCCTTTCGTGCGCGTCGTCACATAGGGTTCGGTCAGCCGCTCGCGATTCTCGCTTGGCAGCCCGCGACCATTGTCGATCACACTCAGCGCGGCCATGTCGCCTTGCAGTTCGAGATCGATCTGGATGCGCCCCGGCGCCAGCGGCTCGTCCGTCGCCTCGCGTCCACCGATCGCGTCCAATGCGTTCTGCAGGAGATTGGTCAAGGCCTGGCCGAGTTGGCGCGCATCGACCGGCCATGTGAGCCGCGTGGGCGCATTGACGATGAACGTGACCTCCGGATGCGCCTGCCGCTGAAGGAACACGGTCTGGCGCACGAGGTTGCAGAGATCTTCCTCGCGCATCACCGGCGCGGGCATGCGTGCGAAGGCGGAGAACTCGTCGACCATGCGGCCGATGTCACTCACCTGGCGCACGATCGTCTCCGTGCAGATCCGGAACGTCTCGGGATCGCTGCGGATCTCGGCCAGGTATTTGCGGTTGAGCCGCTCGGCGGCGAGCTGGATCGGGGTCAGCGGATTCTTGATCTCGTGCGCGATGCGACGCGCCACGTCGGCCCACGCCGCCTTGCGTTGCGCGGTCTCGAGTTCGGTGATGTCGTCGAACGTCACGACGAAGCCCTCCGAGCCGCCTTCCATGCGCTCGGCGCCGACGCGCACGAGCAGCGTCCGCCGCCGGCCATCACGGGTGATGACGATTTCCTCCTGTGCCAGACGGCTGGGGTTGGTCCGCACGGCCTCGACGAGATGCGCGATCTCCGGCAGCACGCCGCTCAGCTCGGCGCCGACCTGCCGTTCGAGATCCGTCGAGAGCAGCGTCGAGGCGGAGCGATTGGGCAGGTTGATTCGACCCTCGGCATCGAGACCGATCACGCCTGCCGACACGCCTGCAAGGACGGCTTCCGTGAATCGACGGCGCTCATCGAGCTGTCGATTGGCTTCGACGAGTTCGCGCCGCTGCCCTTCGATTTGACTCGTCATGCGGTTGAAGGCGCGGCTGAGCGTGGCCAGTTCGTCATCGGCCCGGCCTTCCTCTACGCGCGCGCCCAGGTCGCCCGAGCGGACGCGCTCCGATGCGGCGATCAGATCGCCGATGGGACGCACCAGGCGATTGGCGAAGACGAGCCCGACCCAGACGGCGGCCAGCAGCAGCAGCACGGCGACCACGATGAAGACCATCGCGAAGGTGATCTGTATTCCCGAGCGGCGTCCTTCCAAATTCTCGTAGGCCGCGACGGCGAGCCGCGTGCGCTCGAGATGGCCGACGACTTGCGCGTCGACGAAACGACCGACCATCAGATAGAGACCGTCCAGCGACTCCAGCCGCATGAGGACGCGCACGCGGTTGGATTGCTGCGCCGAGTTTGGATCGATGTCGGGATCGATCAACACCACATCGCCGGCATCGGCGCGGCTGAGCGCCCAATTCGGGATCACGTCGAGAGTCAGCGCCATCGTCAGCCCGGCATAGGCCATGACGCGGCCGCCGCCCTCGAAGACGACCGCCTCGCTCAACGACCGCAGCGCCGATTGCGCGTTGAGCAGCTGGCCAAGCGCGCGCTGGTTGACGCGCAGGAACGGGCCCTCGCGCGAAAGATCACTCGCCATGGCGACCGCATCGGCGCGGATCGTGTTGCGATGTTCGCTCAGATAGGCCTCCGCCACGGCCAGCGATTCGGAGAGCGCAGAGCGGACGCGATCGCTGAACCAAGTCTGCAGCCCGAGATCGAAGAAGATGACGGAGAAGCCGGCAACAACGATCGCGGGCAGAGCCGCCAGCGACGAGAACAACACCACGAGGCGGACATGGAGCTTGGCGCCCGCCGACCCGCGACGCCGCTCGGCCCAGATCTGGACGATCCGCCGCGCGATCACGGCGCCAAGCAGCAGCAGCAGGACCAAGTCGAGATAGAGCAGCAGCAGGATGACCCGAGGGCTCTGCGACAGCTGCCCGCTGGTAAGCTGGATGTACGTCGCCAGCCCCGACAACACCCCCGCAATCGCCAAGGCGATGGCCAGGCGCGACGACAACCGACCCGAACCGAGCCACCCCATGCGGGTCAGCCAGGACGTCAGCACGGCGCGCATCGGACGCCTGGCGGCAATCGCCGTATCGAGCTTGTTCACCACCCCAATCTAACGCGCGGCGTCGCCATGTACATTGGCCAGGACGAGAACCCTCAGCCGACGCCGCGGAGCACCTGAATGTCGAGATCCCGGATTTTCTTGCGCAGCGTGTTGCGGTTGATCCCGAGCACCGAGGCCGCCTTGATTTGATTGCCGCGTGTGGCGGCCAGCGTCAGCAGAATCAGCGGGCGCTCGATCTCCCGCAGGACGCGGTCATGCAGGCCGGCCGCTGGAAGCCCGGATTGATGCGCCTCGAAATAGGCGCGCAAGTGGCGTTCGACCGCGCCCGTGAACGATTCGTCGCTCGGCCGGGCCTGATCCGGTGGCGGCGAGCCCGGCGCAACCTCCGCCAATTCGGTCTCGATGACGTCGATGCCGATATTCTCCTGCGCGTAGAGCGCCGCCAAGCGCCGCACCAGGTTCTCGAGCTCCCGGACATTGCCTGGCCAGCGGTAATGCTTCAGTCGCTCCAATGCGGCCGCGTCGAAGGATTTGGATGGCAGCCCCTCGCTTACGCATTGCGCCAGGAAGTGGCGAACCAGCTCCGGGATGTCGTCCGCGCGCTCGCGCAGCGGCGGCAGCCGGATCGGGACGACGTTCAGGCGATAGAAGAGATCCTCGCGAAACAATCCCTGTCGCACGAGCAGGCGCAGATCGCGGTGCGTGGCCGCGACGATGCGCACATCCGCGCGCAGCCGCTGTCGACCGCCGATGGTGGTGTATTCGCCCTCCTGCAGGACGCGCAGCAGGCGTGTCTGCGCCTCGAGCGGCATGTCGCCGATCTCGTCGAGGAACAACGTACCGCCCTGCGCTTGCTCGAAGCGCCCGGCGTGGCGCTGGTTCGCGCCGGTAAACGCCCCCTTCTCGTGGCCGAACAACTCGCTCTCGATCAGCTCGCGCGGGATTGCCGCCATGTTGAGCGCGACGAAAGGCCCTGCGCGACGCTTGCCGTAGTCGTGCAAAGCGCGCGCAACCAGTTCCTTTCCGGTCCCGGACTCGCCGGCCAC
This sequence comes from Alphaproteobacteria bacterium, assembly GCA_031403455.1. Classification (GTDB taxonomy): domain Bacteria; phylum Pseudomonadota; class Alphaproteobacteria; order CACIAM-22H2; family CACIAM-22H2; genus CAIOSQ01. The sequence continues at coordinate 4,784 of JANNTF010000198.1, forward strand.
CATCACCGTCAGATCGGTGCCCATCAACCGCGCCAGCACCCGGTAGATGCCCTGCATCGCCGGCGAGCGGCCGATCAACGGCAGCTTCTCTTCCGCCTCGCCCGTCTGTTCCGTCGCCACCGCGCTTCCATGCGGCTGAGTCAGCGCCCGCTCGACGGTGGCGACCAGATCCTTGAGATCGAACGGCTTGGGCAGATACTCGAAGGCGCCCCGCTCTGTCGCCTTCAGCGCCGTCAATACGGTGTTCTGCGCGCTCATGACGATGACCCGCAACGCGGGCCGCAGCTTGCGGATCCGGGGCACGAGGTCGAGTCCGTTCTCATCGGGCATCACGACATCGGTGATCACGAGATCGCCCTCGCCATCCGCGACCCAGCGCCAGAGCGTAGCGGCGTGACCGGTGGTGCGGACGTCATAGCCGAGGCGCCCGAGAGCCTGCGTCAGAACCGTCCGAATGCCACGATCGTCATCGGCCACCAGAATTGTAGCGTCAGCCATGCTCGCTACCTTGCCTTCCCATCATTGACGTCTTCGCTTCGACAAACATCGGCAGCCGGACCCGGAAGATCGTGCGGCGGGGCTGGCTGTCGAACTCGATGATTCCGGCATGGTCGCCGATGATCTTGGCAACCAAAGCAAGACCCAGGCCACTTCCATTGATCTTGGTGGTCACGAATGCATCAAAGAGATGTGGCCGCACATCCTCGGGGATGCCGTCGCCGTTATCCTGCACGCTGACCACGAGCGGCACGCTCATCAGGGAGTCGCTGCCAGGCACTGAAAGCCGAAGCCCATGCTGATAAGCGGTGGTGAGGTTGATCTCACCCCCCTGCGAAGGACAGGCCTCCGCCGCATTCTTGATCAGATTGAGGAAGACCTGGATCAGTTGGTCCCGGTTGCCGAACACCGGCGGCAGCGAAGGGTCGTAGACCTCGGAGAAATGCAGGTGCCGCGCGAAACCGTTCTGCGCGATTCGCCGCACATGCTCGAGGATCTGGTGGATGTTCACGGGCGTGCGGTGCAAGGGCCGGCTGTCCGAGAACACCTCCATCCGATCGACCAAGGCGCAGATCCGATCCGTTTCGTCGGTGATCAATCGTGTCAGCTCGCGATCTTCCACGGGCACCGATTGCTCGAGCAGCTGAGCGGCGCCGCGGATCCCCGATAGAGGATTCTTGACCTCGTGCGCGAGCATTGCCGCCATCGCCGTGACCGACCGCGCGGCGTTGCGATGGACGAGCTGGTGATCGATCTTGCGTGCGATCGATCGTTCATGGATGACGATGATGACCGCGCCGGTGTCGTCATGAAGCGGCGATACGGTGATCGCCGCGAAGCGCATGCCGATGCGTGCGCCGTCGATCGTGATGCCGTCCTCGGACACCGATGCCATACCGGCACGCGCCTGCCGGATCAGCGCGAACACCGGACTATCTGCGGAAACATGGGATTTGAGCGCCGTGTCCTGCAACACGCCGCTGGAGTGATCGAGCAGTGTCTCCGCCGCGGAATTCACATAGACGATGCTGTCCGACCCATCGACCACGATGACCGAAGTCGGGAGCAGACCCAGGATGGCCGCTGGCTCCAACCGCTGCACGGATTTCGCCATCAGGTCTGCGCGCGCGATGACCGTTGCCATGTCTAGGCCGCCATCGTGCCGACGATCGGCGCCCATGCCTCGCGGATCGCCGCACGGATCAGGCTCGGATCGACCAACGTCATGGCGCGCGCGCGAAACTCCGCGGCGCCAGGAAACCCCTTCGCGTACCAGCCGATATGCTTGCGAGCCATCCGCACGCCCGTCTCGCGACCGTAATGGATCAACATCGCGTCGAAATGCTCCAGCAACGTGTCGCGTTGAATTTCGGCCGCGGGATCGGGAGTTCGCTCGCCATTCGCGAGGAACCGCATCACTTGTGCCGGAAACCAAGGGCGTCCACACGCACCGCGTCCGATCATCACGCCATTCGCACCCGACTGGGTGAGCGCCGCTCGGGCCGCGTCGACCGTCGTGATGTCACCGTTGACGACGACCGGAATATCCACCGCCTCCTTCACGCGTCGGACGAACGCCCAATCGGCGATGCCGTCGTAGAACTGGCACCGCGTGCGGCCATGGATCGTGACGAGTTGGATCCCGCATTCCTGGGCGATGCGCGCCAGCCGCGGCGCATTGAGGGTTTGGTGATCCCAACCCATGCGCATCTTCAGGGTCACCGGGATCGGAACCGCCCTCACCGTCGCTTCCAGGATCCTCGCTGCGGCGATTTCGTCGCGCATCAGCGACGACCCGGCGTGACCGTTCACGATCTTCTTCACAGGACAGCCGAAATTGATGTCGATCAGGCGAGCGCCACGATCGGCGTTCAGCCGCGCCGCCTCGGCCATCACGGCCGGCTCACAGCCAGCCAGTTGCACGGCCATCGGAAATTCTTCGGGTTCGCTCTTGGCCATCAGGAGGGACTGGCGCGACTCACGGATGATCGCCTGACTTGCGATCATCTCCGAGACCACCATGCCTGCGCCCCAGCGCTTGACCAGGCGCCTAAACGGCAGATCGCTGATCCCCGACAAAGGGGCCAGGATCACTGGCGCCGAGAGCTGCAGGGATCCAATCGAGATGCTCATATTTTCGCCAGAAACTCTAAAATGACTAGAGAATAGCCGTTATAGGATCCTGTTCGCTGCAGTGCAATGTCGGCGGACGACCTACCCCGTTCGGCCGATCACCACGTCGGTGACAAACTTGACCCCCGGATAGGCGAGCGTCAGCAACAGGTACGCCATCAGGCAGAATCGCGCGGCGCGGCGTCCGGAAAGGCCCAATCTGAAATGCAGCACCAAGAGCGCGCCGATCACGGCAAATGCCAGCAGCGACAGCACTGTCTTGTGATCCAAGGTCAGCCATCCCGTGCCCGCTATCCTGTTCACGACGGCCCCGGTCACCAAGGTCAGCGCAAGCAGCCCTTCGACGGCGATCAACAGGCGGGTCTGGAGCCTCTCGCCTTCGGCGATCGACGGCAGGCTGCGCGTGAAGCCATTGAGATTCTTCGTCCTCAATGCCCGCTCCTGGAACACCGCGCCGATCCCTGCCACCGCCGCAAGCGTCAGCGTCCCATAGGCGATCAGCGCAACGGCGATATGAATCTCCAACCAGACCGGCCATGAGGATCCGCGCAACGGCCGCTCCGGCACCTGCTCCCAGACCAGGGCGACGACGCCGATCAGAACGAGATAGGCCGCAAGAATTGGCGTCAAACGGCGCATCGCGCCGCTCACACAGGCCAGCAGCGCAAACAGGGTGATGCTTACCGCCACGCCGAGCCACAGCGCGGCGGCGACCCCGGTCCGCCACCCACTGCCCTGTTGCACTGCGACCCACGCGCCTGGGCCCAGGACCGCGAGCGCCAACGCCCCCCAATAGGCAGGCGATGCGCGATCCGTACGTTGGGGGGACGGCGCACGCGAGACGAGCGCAACAGGCACCAGAGCGGCGACGGCGGACAAGCCGAGCAGCAGGGATGTCAGTGCCATGTGACTGGACCTAGGGCGATCTGGTTCGCAGCCATCGCTTCATTTCCTTTTCTACAGCGCCGCTTGGTAGGCTCGGATCATTCGATCCGCAAGGACCTGCTGCGCCTTCACCATCATGCCAATCGTCGCCGCCATCGTGGTTGCCGCCGGGCGCGGAGCGCGCTTCGGCGGGGCGCTGCCCAAACAATACGAGCAGCTCTCGGGCAAGCCGGTGCTGCGCTGGAGCCTCGAGGCGTTGGCCCGGCATGCGCGCATTGCCGCGATCCAACCCGTGATCCACGCGCAAGACCGCGCCTTGTTCGACGCTGCCAGCGCCGGCATCGCGCTGCTGCCGCCGGTGATCGGCGGTGATACGCGCCAAAGCTCGGTGCGCCGTGGATTGGAGGCGCTTGCCTCATTGCAACCGGGCAAGGTCCTCATCCACGACGGCGCCCGCCCGCTGATCGACCAAGCCACCATCACCGCCGTAATCGATGCGCTCGACGGCAATGCGGCGGCGATCCCGGGATTGCCGATCGTGGATACGCTCAAGCGCAGTCATGACG
>JANNTF010000199.1:0-1840 GCA_031403455.1 Alphaproteobacteria bacterium
TGACGACGCGGTCGATCCTCATCACACCACCCGCGCCAGCTTGACGTAGCGGTCGGTGATGATCATCGCGACCGCGATCAGGGCGATCTGCATCACCGAGACCGCGGCGATCGTCGGATCGAGCCGCCATTCCAGATATTGCAGGATCGCGATCGGCAGCGTGGTCATCCCGGGCGAGAGCAGGAACAGGCTCATCTCGAGATTGCCGAAGGAGGTGACGAAGCCGAACAGCGCGCCGGCGACAATGCCCGGGCGGATCGACGGCAAGGTCACGCGCCAGAACGCGGTCCAGGGATTGGCGCCGAGATTGAGCGCGGCTTCCTCGATCGCGCGATCGAACCCGGCGAGGCTCGCGCCGATCAGCCGCACCACCCAGGGAATCACGATCAGCGCGTGGCCGCCGATCAGCCCCGGGATCGAGCCGAGGATCGGCCACTCCGTCGCGATTTCCGCCTCGACCTGGAAGACATAGAGCGACGTGCCGAGCACGACACCGGGCACGACCAGCGGCATGAGCAGCAGCTGATTGATCCCGGCACGTCCGAAAAATCCGCGCCGCGCGATGGCCAGCGCCGCGGGAATGCCGAGCACGAGTCCCAGCAATGTCGCCGCGACGCCGACCTGCAGGCTGGTGAGGAAGCCGTTGACGAATTTGTCCTGCGCCAACGCCGCGCCGAACCAGCGCAGCGTGTAGCCCTCGGGCGGAAAGGTCGGGATCTCCTGACTCCAGAAGGCCAGCCACGTCACCGCCACCATCGGGACCAGGATATACGCCAGCGCGACCGTGGCGACGGCGTTGAGGCTCCAGCGTCCGAGACGTCGTGTGTCGAGGAGCACAGCCACGGATCAGGTCAGCCGGTTCTTGTGGAACTTGCCGCCCTTCATGATCGCCGAGAGATGCTTGCCCTGCTCCTGGAACAGCCCGAGATTCTTCAGCGGATTGCCGTCGACCACGATGAGATCGGCGAAGGCGCCGGGCTCGATCACGCCGAGCTTGCCCGGCATGCGCACGATCTCGGCGCCGACCAGCGTCGCCTGCCGGATGATCTCGATCGGCTTGAGCACTTCGCTGCGCAGCAGGAACTCGCGGCTCTGATCGACCTGCAGCTGGCCGAGGAGATCGCTGCCGAAGCCGACCTTGACGCCGGCGCGCTTGCAGATCTCCAGCGATTTCAGCCCGCCATCGATCACCAGCTCGTTCTTCGCGAGCATTTCCGGGGTCATGCCGAATTCCCCGGCGCGTTCCTTCATCGCGTAATAGGCGATGAGATTGGCGACCATGTAGGCGCCCTTCTGCGCCATCAGCTTCGCCGATTTCTCGTCGATCAGATTGCCGTGCTCGATCGTGCGCACGCCGTTGCCGACGGCGCGCTGGATCGCCTCGGGCGTATAGGCATGGGCCTGGGTGTACTTGCCGAAAGCCTCGGCCTCCTCGACGGCGGCGCAGATCTCGGCGATCGAATACTGCTTGGAGTCGAGCGGGTCATAGGGCGACGCGACGCCGCCGGAGACCATGATCTTGATCTGATCGGCGCCTTGCCGGATCTGCTCGCGCGCCGCCTTGCGCACATTGTCCGCGCCGTCGGCGATCTCCATGCAGAAGCTCATGGCGTTGCAGCATTTGCAGCCGAGCCCGGCATCGGTGCGCCGCCGCGCGTCGCTATGGCCGCTGGTCGGGCCGATCGCGCGGCCGGCGATGAACAGACGCGGGCCCGGGATCAGCCCGGTCTCGTGCGAGATCTTGTTGCCCCAATCGGCGCCGCCGGTATCGCGTTCCGTGGTGAAGCCGCGATCGATCATGCCGCGCACGAGCACCGCCGAGCGCGCCGTCATCAGCGTC
>JANNTF010000200.1:0-4942 GCA_031403455.1 Alphaproteobacteria bacterium
GACCCGGGAATGATCGGCGGCACGAGGCCGCGCGGCCGCGGGCCGAGATCCACGAACACCCCGGTGTTGATTCCGGCGGAGTCGGGCGCCAGCGCGAGCGCACGCCGCACGCGCACATCGTCGAACGGCTTGAAGCGCGTGTTCATGCGCACCGACGCCATCGCCGTGCCTTCGACACCGACGACTTTCACGCGGCGATCCTTGCGCAGATCGGCGATCTGCTTGTGCGTCAACTCCTCGATCCACTGGACCTGTCCGGTCAGCAGCAATTGGAACCGCGACGCCGGCGACGGGATCTCGCGATAGATGACGCGCTTGTAGAAGGGCGCCCGGCCGAAATAATTCGGGTTGGCGACGAAGATCGCCTGCTCGCCCTGACGCACACTCTCGACGTGATAGGCGCCGAAGCCGGCGGTATTGGCGTCGATCCACTTCAATGCCCAGGGATCGTCGGGCGTCGCGTGCTTCTTCACCTCCACCGAATCGTAGATCGCGGGCACGTAGTTCGTGACGGCATGCAGGAAGATCTCGCTCGGCGCCTTCAGCGTGAACCTGACCTCGTAGCGATCGAGCTTCTCGATCTTGGTCACGCCGGTCACGCTGGCCATGAACTGGCCCGTGCGCTTCTGCGCGAGGGATTTCTCCCAGCCCCACACCACGTCGTCGGCCGTCAGCTCGTTGCCGAACGGGCTGCGCACGCCGGGGCGCAGCTTGAAGACATAGGTCAGGGTATCGGGCGAGACGGTCCAGCTCTCCGCCAGATGCGGCACGATCTTGCTGAAATCCAGGCGGCCGACACCCTCGGCATCGACGTTGCGCGCATAGGCGGTCAGGCCTTCATAGACTTGCGTGACCGCATTCTGCGTCGCCGGCTTCAAGGCATCGCCATCGAATCCACCAGGCGTCTTCGCCGCCGCCACGACCAGCGTCTGGGCGGGCGCCGGTATCGACACGGCGCACGCAAGCATCGCGACGCCCAGCAGCGAACCCAGGACAATTGCTCTCATCGTCGACTTCCTCCGAACGGCAAAGTTGCGCCCGTCTCTCTCTGGTCGGGTAATCTGCGGCAACATCGTAGCCACGCAAAGGATGATCTGATGTCCACTTCGCAGCTCCCGCTCGAGGCGTTCCGCGCCCAGGCCAAATCGCTCGGCTTGACCATGGCGGAGTCCGAACTCCTGGAACTCCATGCCGCACATGGCGATCTCGCCGCGCTGCTGCAGCGGATTCATGCCCATCCCGGCGCGGCGGCCGAGCTCTGGCCCGAGAACATCGCCGAAGCGTGGGAAGGCTGACGCGCCATGGCGCTCGCCTTTCCGCCGACCATCGCCGGCGCCGCCCGTGACATCGCCGCTGGCAAGCTCTCGCCCGTGGAGCTCGTCGAACTCTGCCTGGCGCGGATCGCGCGGTTCGATCCGCGCCTGCGTTCATTCCTGCTGGTGCGCGCCGACGAGGCGCGACGCGAAGCGCGTGCGGCGGCGGACGAGATCCGACGCGGCCTGTCGAGGGGCCCGCTGCACGGCATCCCGATCGCGCTCAAGGACGCGATCGACATGGCGGGCGTGCGCACCACGATCGGCTCGCGCGTCTTCGCCGATCGCGTGCCGGCACAGGATGCCGAGCTCGTCGCGCGGCTGCAGCGGGCCGGCGCGATCATCCTGGGCAAGCTCGAGTGCCATGAGTTCTGCCTCGGCGGTCCGGCGCTCGACGCCTTCGCCCCGCCCGCTCGCAATCCCTGGAACAACGATGTCTACGCCGGCGGCTCGTCGAGCGGCGCCGGCGTCGCGATCGCGGCGGGACTCTGCCTCGGCGCGATCGGCACGGATACCGGCGGCTCCGTGCGCATTCCCGCCGCGTTCAACGGCATCAGCGGCCACAAGCCGACCTATGGCCTGGTGAGCAATCACGGCATTCATCCGCTCTCGCAATCGCTCGACCATCCCGGCCCGATGGCATGGACGAGCGAGGATTGCGCGCTCATGCTCGCCGCGATCATGGGCGCCGACCCGAAGGATCGCGCGACCCTCGGCGTGCAGGCGCGCGGCGCCCTGATGCCGCTCGACGCCAAACTCACGGGTTTGCGCATCGGCGTGATCAGGAACTTCTCTGACGGACCCGACCTCGGCACGCCGGAGGTCAACGCGTCGCTCGATGCGGCGACGGCGGAGCTCGCGCGCCTCGGCGCGAAGGTCACCACCCTGACGCTTCCCGATCTCTGGGACTACACCGCGTGCAACAGCGTGATCATGTCGAGCGAAGCCTTCATGAACAACGCGCCGTGGCTGCGTGCGACGCCCGAGAAGGTCAGTTCCTTCACCCGCGGCCGGATGTTCCTCGGCGCCTTCCTGCGTGCCGAGGATTACCTCAAGGCGCAGCGCCTGCGCCGGGCGCTGATCCGCGCCACGCGCGACGCGATGCGCGAGGTCGACGCGATCATCTGCGCGGGCATGCTCGCCGCCCCGCCGCCGGTCACGAGCATGCAGAAATTCTACTATCTGCGCCGACCGCTGATCACCGCGCCGTTCAACCTCACGGGCATGCCCGCCCTCTCTGTCTGCTCGGGCTTCGACGCATCGGGCCTGCCGCTCGCCATTCAGATCGCCGCGCGCCCCCTCGACGACGCGATCTGCCTGCGCATCGGCCACGCCTACGAACACGCAACGCCATGGCGCGGGCGACGGCCCGCGTTGTGAGGGAGCCAGACCCTGTCGAGGATCTGACTCCCTTGCCGCGTCAAGCCGACAGCTTGACGCGCACCGATTGCGTGGCGTCGAGGAACTGAGTGGTGACGAGATCCGTGAGCGCGGGCACCTTCTTGTCCTGGAAATAGCCGACGCTGGCGAAGAGGTCGGTCGATTCCTGCACGATCTTGGGATCGAACCAGGCCCAGCCATTCGCCTTGGTGTTTGCATCGAAACTCAGCTTCATGATCGTGTCGACGGTCTGCTTCTCGAAGGGTCGTTCGAGAGTCTCATAGGCGTCGCACATGATGTCCACCGCGGCGGCGCGATTGTGGAAGCTCCATTCCCAGCCCTTGGCGACGGCGCCCAGGAATTTCGCGATCGGCTCGGGAGTCTTGGCGATAGCCTCGTTCGAACTGAAATACGCGTTGCCGTAATTGATGATCCCCGCCTCGGCGCTCATGAAATCGATCCGTTCCGGCCCGATGATCGACAGCGCCTTGGTGTTCGTCACCCAGCCGGTCGCGACATCGATCTGGCCCGAGATCAGCGGCGTCATGTCGAAGCCCATGTTGACGATCTCGATCTTGCTGGCGTCGAGCTTGAACTTCTTGATCATCGCATCGGTGGCGAAGCGCGCCGTGGGCTGCGTGCCGATGCGCTTGCCGATCAGATCCTCCGGCTTGCGCACAGGTTTGCGCGGCAGCGAGAAATAGGCGAACGGCGCGGTGCGAAATCCGGCGGCGATCATCTTGATCGGCAGGCCGGCGGCGACGGCGTTCATCGCCTGCGTGGAGCTGGAGAACTGGCCGAGCAGCGCCTGACCGGAGATCACCGGCGGCACCGTCGCCGAGTTCGGGCCACCGGGCACGAACTCGACCTTGAACCCCGCCTCCTGGAACAGATTGCGCTTCAGCGCGACGATGTCGCCGAGCTGGCCGTTGCTCATCAGCCAATCGTACTTGACCACCAGCGTCGGCGTCTGGCCGCGCGCGGCGGGAATGAAGCCATAGGCGGTGCTGGCGGCCAGCGCGGCGCTGGTGGTGCTGCGCAGGAATTGGCGGCGTTTGGTCATCGTTCTTCCCCTTCAGGTTGATGGTCGATGGCGCGTCTCAGCCCAGCAGCTGCGTGCCGATATCGGCGCGCACGGGCGCATAGATCTCCCAGATATTGGCATCGGGATCGGTGAAATAGCAGGCGTGGAATTTCCATTCATGGACGACCGGCGGACCCGAGAAGGGCACGTCGCGCGCGACGAGCCGGTGGTAGAGCGCGTCGACCTTGGCCGTGTCCACGAAGCCGAACGCGCCCATCACGAGATGCGCGCGATGCTGGTCTTGCGTCAGCTGCGCGCCGATGCGGCCAGGCAGGGCGTGACGCGCGAGCAGCTCGAGTTCGGCGCCGCGCTCGCAAGCATAGACACACGCTTGCGCCGGGTTGCGCGCTTCCTCGAGCTCGATCCGCTCGCTGAAGAAACGCCGTGTCGCGGCGAGATCATCGGCGATCAGCGTCAGGCGTCGGGCATTGCTTCCGCCCGTCGCCGCCACCGCCTCAGGCGCGACGATGATCTCCCAGACCGCCTGATTGGGATCGAGGATCATGAGCGCGTATTCGCCGTGGCGGTTCAGCCCCGGCCCGGCCACAACCTCGACTCCACGGCCGCGGCACCGCGCGGCGAGGGCATCGATCTCGGTGGCCGCGCCGACCGGCAGGGCGACGATCGATTTCGCTGCGATCGCGCCAGGCGGATAGCCGGGATGGCCGAGATGGCGATGGATATGGCCGATCTCCCACAGACAGATCGCCATGCCGTCGCGCGCCTTGAAATTGACGAAGCCGTCCTCGCGCCGGTTGACCTCGAGACCGAGGATGCCCGTGTAGAAATCGCGATGCGCGTCCACATCGGCGCACAGCACGCACATGGCAGTCAGAGGCGGCGTCCAGCTCGACATCGTGTTTACCCTCGTTTGCATCAGCTGTTGCGGTTCCAGCGCAGCACACGCCGCTCGATCGCGACGACCGCGCTGAACAGCAGGATGGCGACCAGCGATGACAGGCAGATCGCGGCGTAGAGCAGGCCCGATTGGTAGTTGAACGTCGCCTGCAGGATCAGCGCGCCGATGCCATGCGTCGAGCCGATCCACTCGCCGACGATCGCGCCGATCACGCAGGACGCCGAGGTGATGCGCAGCGCGGCGAACAGGTAGGGCAGCGAGCGCGGCACGCGCAGCTTGAAGAAGATCTCGCGGCGCGTCGCCGAG
>JANNTF010000201.1:0-4994 GCA_031403455.1 Alphaproteobacteria bacterium
CGACGCCGCCGCCGTCGCGTGCGTGAGCGCGCTCGGCATCGCGGTGATCGCAGGCCATGCCGTCATCGATGTCGCCGGCCGCACGGTCGATGGCGTCAGCATCGCCCCGATCGGGAATCTCGACGCGGTTCGGGCGCTGGATTGCGACGTGCTTGCGGTCTCCGGAGGCTGGACGCCCCTCGTTCATCTGCACTGTCACGCCGGCGGCCGCGTCGCTCATGATGCCGCGCTCTCGGCGTTTCTACCGATCGCGGATTCGCGCAGCGTCTGGAGTGCCGGCGCCTGTGCGGGTCGGCTCGGATTTGCCGATGCGCTTGCCGATGGCGCGCGTACCGGCGCCATGGCCGCGCGCGCTCTCGGCCGGCATGCCGAGGCGCTCGGCGTGGAGGATGTGATCGCTCGCGATGCCTTCGCACTCGATCTCGAACCGAGTTTCGAGTCTCCGCGCCGTGAGCCTCGCGGCAAGGCGTTCGTCGATCTCGCGGCGGACGTCACCGCGGAGGATCTGAGACTGGCGGCGCGCGAAGGCTACGACTCCGTCGAACTCATGAAGCGCTACACGACCGCGGGCATGGCGCTCGACCAGGGGCGCCACGCCAATGCCAATGCGATTGCGATCCTTGCACGCGCACGCGGCGATGCGCCTGGCGCCGTCGGCACGACGACGTATCGACCGCCTTTCGCGTCGGTTGCCTTCGGTACGATCGCGGACCGTGCCGGCCCGCGTCTCGCGCCCTTCCGGACGACGACGCTGACGCGCTGGCATCAGGAGGCCGATGCCGTGATGTACGACGTCGGCGGAGGCTGGCGCCGCCCGGGCTACTACCCGCGAGCCGGCCAGCCGCTGGACGAAGCCGTCGCGTATGAATGCCGGGCCTGTCGCGAGCGCGCAGCCATCTATGATTCGAGTCCGCTCGGGAAGATCGAGATCAAGGGACGCGATGTCGTCGCCTTCCTGGAGCGGCTCTACACCAATCGCTGGGCGGATCTGGCGCCCGGCTGCGGTCGCTACGGGATGATGCTCCTCGAGGACGGGCGGGTATTCGACGACGGCGTCGTGTTCCGACTCGCGGCCGATCACTTCCTCATTCACACCACGACGGGAAATGCCGAGGCGGTGCTCCAGCGCCTGGAGTATCACCGCCAGATCGTCTGGCCCGCACTCGATGTGCGCTTTCTGCCGGTGACCACGCAATGGGCGGATATCGTGCTGTGTGGACCGCGGGCGCGCGAGATTCTCGCCAATGTTGGCGTGGATATCGACCTGGCGCGCGAGGCATTCCCTTTCATGGCGTTGCGGGTCGCCAAAGTCGCCGGCATTCCCGCGCGCGTGATGCGCGTGAGTTTCACGGGCGAGTTGAGCTTCGAGATCCATGTGGCCGCGCGCCAGGCGGAACAGCTCTGGCGCGCGCTGATGGAGGCTGGCCATGACCACGCAATCGCGCCGCTGGGATCGGAGGCCAATCACGTGCTGCGCCTCGAGAAAGGGTTCATTTCCGTGGGGCACGAGGCCGATGGCGTGGCGGATCCATTCGATCTCGGGATGAAGTGGATCGTGGCGATGGAAAAGCCGGACTTCATCGGCAAGCGCGCATTGCTTCGCAATCAGCGCGATCCTGCGCCGCGTCCGCAACTCGTCGGCTTGCTGGCGCCGGATCCGGCGATGCTTGTGCCCGAGGGCGCGCAGATTCTCGATGCGGCCGGCGCCCGTGGGCGCGGCTATGTGACGGCGAGTTGCATGAGTCCGACGCTCGGGCGCTCGATTGCGCTGGCATTGCTCGAAGGCGGCCGAGAGTTGATGGACCGCGACGTGCGCCTGTTCACGCCGGGCGGTGAGACGATGAACGCGCGGGTGACACGGCCGATCTTCTTCGATCCCAAGAGCGAACGGATGCGCGGCTGACATGAGTGTCACGATCACGTCGCTCGGGCCCGAGCGTATGGTCGCGGTCAACGCGCCCGCGATGGAGGCGGTGCCGTTCCTCGCGAGGTTCACCACGCTTCAGCTGGGGCCGGAGGAGTTCCTGTGCCTGGACGTTGCGGCGCGCGATGTCGCCGCGGTGCTCGATCATGGCGCCCTCGTGGTCGATATCGGCGACGCCTATGCCGGGTGGACCGTCGACGGTCCCAGCGCGCACGATCTGATGGCGCGCGCGAGCGCCCTCGATCTCGATGCACTGGCGCCTGGCGCAGTCACGCGGTGCTTGATGGGCAGCGTCACGGTGGTGCTGCGAATCCTGGCGCCAGGGCGCTTCGAGCTGCGGGTCGAGCGCAGCTACGCGGAATGGTTCGAACTCTGGCTGCGCGGAGTCTAGAGCACGCCGCGCGCCTCGGACTCCACATTGGCGGTCGTCAGCCCCCCGCCCACCGCGCTAGGCTCCGACCTTCGCGTCTAGGGAGTTCGGACATGGATGGCACGGCTTCGGCGGATACCGTCTTCTGGCAGCGCGCGCGGCGACACATGCTTCGCTTCGGGGGAGAGTTCGTTCCCTTCGTGGCGGCGCGAGCGCAGGGCAGCTTCGTCTGGGACGCCGCCGGCCGTCGCGTGCTCGACTTCACGTCGGGGCAGATGAGCGCGATCCTCGGTCATTCTCATCCTGAAATCGTCGCTGTGGTGCGCGAGCAGATCGCGACCCTGGACCATCTGTTCTCCTCGATGCTCTCGGCGCCCGTCGTCGACCTTGCGGAGCATCTTGCACGGCTCGTTCCATCGCTGCCCAAGACGATGCTGCTCTCGACCGGCGGCGAGGCGAACGAGGCGGCGATCAAGATCGCCAAACTCGTGACCGGCTGCTGGGAGATCGTCAGCTTCGCCCAATCCTGGCATGGCATGACCGGGGGCGCTGCCGCGGCCACCTTCAAGGCCGGCCGCCGCGGCTACGGACCGCAGGCTGCCGGTTCCTTCGCGATTCCCGCGCCGCATTCCTATCGCCCACGTTTCGGCGGAATCGACTGGCAGGCCGAACTCGACGATGCGTTCGAACTGGTCGATCGGCAGAGCACGGGTAATCTGGCGGCATTCATCGCCGAGCCGGTGCTCAGTTCAGGCGGCATCCTCGAACTTCCCCGGGGCTATCTCGCGGCGCTGAAGGCGAAGTGTCAGGAACGCGGCATGCTGCTTATCCTCGACGAGGCGCAGACCGGTCTCGGCCGCACGGGGACGATGTTCGCCTTCGAGCATGACGGTGTGATTCCGGATCTGCTGGTGCTGTCGAAGACGCTCGGCGCCGGGCTCCCGCTCGCTGCTGTCATGACCAGCGATGCCATCGAGCAGAAGGCTCATGAGCGCGGATTCCTGTTTTACACCACGCATGTCAACGACCCGCTGCCGGCCGCGGTCGGCGTCAAGGTGATCGAGATCGTCGAGCGTGATCGCCTCGCGGCGCGCGCCACGGATCTGGGCAAGTATCTGCGCGCAGGGCTCGAGGGATTGATGGCGAAGCACGAATGCGTGGGCGACATCCGCGGGCGAGGGTTGCTGCTTGGCATGGAGTTTGTCGCCGATCGCAAGACGAAGCAGCCGGACAGCCTGCTTTCCGATCGCGTCACCGATCGCGCGCTCGAACTTGGGCTGAGCGCCAATATCGTGCGCGCCGGTTCCTCGGGTGGCGTGATGCGCATTGCGCCGGCACTGACGGCCACCGAGGCCGAGATCGATCTCGGCTTGGAAATCCTGGACCGCGCGATCGCCGAGCAGCGTTGATATCGGATTCGTCGGTGCGCGCTCAGCGCCGCGCCGCGAAACGTCGCTCGAGCAAGGCGAAGATCGAGGACATGGCGAAGCAGACCAGAAAATAGACCAGTGCGACCGTCAGCCAGACTTCGTAAATGCGCCGAGTCGAGACGCCGATATCGGTCGCCATGAATGTGAGCTCCTGGATCGAGATCAGCGAGACGATCGAGGAATCCTTCACCAGCGAGACGGATTGATTGCACAGCGGCGGGATCGTCCGTGCCAGGGCCTGGGGCAGGATGACCTTGGTCAGCGTCCGGAATCGGCCGAAGCCAAGCGACGCCGACGACTCCCACTGACCCTTGTCGATCGATTCGATTCCGGCCCGCACGATTTCGGCCACGTAGGCGGCTTCGAACAACGCAAGGCACAGCAGCCCCGAGACGAAATTCTCCACCAGTCGCGGATCACCGAACAGGAAGGTCAAGACGGCGATGCTATCGGGCGATAGCGCGGCGATGCGTTGCTCGAGACCGAATTGCGGCACGATCTGGCTGGAGAGGAAGAAATACAGGACGAAGATGATGACCAGCGGCGGCGTATTGCGCATGAGCTCGACATAGCTGCGCGCAACCAACTGCATGAAGCGGTCGCGCGACGTGCGCATCAAACCGATCGTGAAGCCGACCAAAGTCGCGAGGATCATGCCGAATACGGTCAGCCGGATCGTATAGAAAAGGCCGTGCAGCAGGATGTTCGGGACCCATTGCTTGGCGCCGTCGTCCCAGCGCAGGAAGAATTGCGGGATCGGCGCCCAGTTCCAGCGGTAGTTGTCGAGATTGACCACCCGCCAAGCGAACCACGCGATGCCGATTGCCGCGAGGGCAAGCAGCACCCAGTCCAGATGCGTTAGATGGCGGCGGCGAGGCGGAGGGGGCATCGGTGGGCGTGGCTGCGGGAGGTGGCCCGGTTTTCCACCTCCCGCGTGCGCTGCCGCGCGGTCTCAGACCTTGTCCGCCCAGTCGCGCGTCTCGAACCAATAGGCCCGCCGTGCCTTCAGGAAGCCGTCGGCATGCCGCGCGGCAACCCATTCATTGACCGCCGCCATCGTCTTGGGATCATCCTTGCGCATCGCGATGCCCTCGCGCTGAGGCTCGAATACGTCCTTGACGGCGAGGTAGAGCGCCTGCGGATTCTCGATGGCGGCGAAAGCGGGGCGCGGCGCCGAAGCCACCCAGCCATGCGCGCGGCCGTTCATCACTTCCTGCTGGGCCTGCGCATCGTCATCGAACTGGCGCACCGTCGCCTTGGGCACGAGACG
>JANNTF010000202.1:0-14930 GCA_031403455.1 Alphaproteobacteria bacterium
GGGCGCCGGGGGGGGCGCCCCCCGGGCCCCCACCCCAAACCCCCGCCCCCGGCGGGGCCCCCCCCCCCCCGCCGCCGCTGCCGGACCCGAGATCCGGCCGCTGGGCGCGGCGGCGACCGCGACGGCCGACGGCGCGAGGGGGCGTGGCGGGCGTGGCTCGTCGGGGCCAGGCCGGCGGCTCCAGGCGGGCGCGACGGTTATCGTGGCCGGCGCGCTGGCGGCGGGCGGTTGTGTGATCGTTTTGTGGTCGGGCGCCAATCGCAGCGCGATGTCGCCGGAGAGCGGCAGCGTGACCTCCTGCGTAAGCGGATCGGCGCGCAGCGCGGTCTCGACGAGCGCGTACCAGGAATCATCCGGCCGCCGCCGTTGCCCGGCCCAGCCGCAGACATAGAGCCGGTCGCGCGCGCGCGTCGTCGCGACGTAGAGCAGGCGGCGATACTCGGCGAGCCGCTTCACCTTGGCGTCCTCCATCGCCCGACGGCTGAGCAAGGCACGGTTCGCGCTGCGCGCCGGCCAGAGCAGCAGCGGTGTCATGCCCTCGATCGGCCATTGCAGCGGCGGGTCGAGCTGCGAACCCGGCGGGCTCGCCGTATCCGGCAGGAAGACGATCGGCGCTTCGAGACCCTTGGCCGCGTGCACGGTCATGACGCGCACTTCGTCGCGCGCCTGCTCCATGTCGCGCTTGATCTCCGCGCCGCCACGCTCGAGCCAGTGAAGGAACGCCTGCAGCGATGGCGCGTGGTCATGCTCGAAGGCGAGCGCCAGCGCCATGAACTCATCCAGCGGATCGGCGGCCTCGTGACCGAGCCGGGCCAGGAAGAGCTGCCGTCCCCCGTCGGCGCCGAGCAATCGCGCATAGAATTCGAAAGGCGGCATGCGGTCGGCTCGACGCAGCGCGGCCGTCAATATCGCCACCGCGGCTGCCCAGCGCGGATCCTCGTGTTGCCGATCCTGAAGCTCGGGCCACAGTCGCGCGCGGCTGCCGATGCGCAGCCGCATCAGATCGTCGTCGTCCAGCGCGAGCAGCGGGCTCTTGAGCACGCAGGCGAGCGCGTAATCATCCTGCGGCAGCAGCACGAAACGGCCCAGCGCCATCAGGTCCTGCACCGCGACGTGATCCGCCAGCACGAGACGATCGGCGCCGGCCACCGGCACCTCGCAGGCCTTGAGCGCGCGCACCATCTCGACGAAAAACGCATTGCGTCGGCGCACCAGGATCATCACGTCGCCGGCGCGGATCGGGGCGCCGGTCGCCGCGACACACTCGCCCGTCGTCAGCCAGGCCTTGATCGTTCGCGCGATCCGCCGGGCGAGTTCGGCTGTCGGCGAATTGCCGGGCTTGTAGTCGAGCGGCGCGTCCCAGCCGTCATCATCGGCGCTGCGCTGCGGCTCGACCAGCGGCCAGAGTTCGACGAGCCCCGGTTCACCCGCGCGCACGGCGCGATGCAAGGTCTTGTCGCCGGCAACGCCGTCGCGCGCCGCCGCGCTGCTGAACAACGTGTCGACGGCGCTGAGCACGGTCGGCGACGAGCGGAACGAGAAGGCGAGATCGACGATGTCGAACATCGGCGTTTCGGGGGTCGTCGCCGCGAAGAAATGATCGCGCATGCGGGCGA
The DNA here is from genome assembly GCA_031403455.1 of Alphaproteobacteria bacterium. Lineage (GTDB taxonomy): Bacteria > Pseudomonadota > Alphaproteobacteria > CACIAM-22H2 > CACIAM-22H2 > CAIOSQ01. The sequence continues at coordinate 1,617 of JANNTF010000202.1, forward strand.
AACCCAGCGGATCGGCGCCCTGGAAGCTGAAGATCGATTGCTTCTCGTCGCCGACGGCGAACAGCGTGCGCGGCGTGGCGCCGCGCGCGCCTTCGCCGGCGAAGAACTCGTCGACCAGCGATCCCACCAATCGCCATTGCTCGTCGCTGGTGTCCTGCGCCTCGTCCACCAGAACGTGATCGATGCCGCCATCGAGCTTGTAACGAACCCAGGCGGAATCCTCGTTCTCCAGCAGGTCGAGGCTGCGAAAGATCAGATCGTCGTAGTCGAGCAGCCCGCGCAGGCGCTTGGCGTCGTCGTAGAGACTCATCAGCCGCGCGCCGAGCCGGGTCATCGCCGCCGAGGTGCGAAACAGCGCCACGGCGCGGCGCTGCTCGACATGCGCGAAACAGCGCGCCGCCTCGGCCTGCATGATCGCCAATACCTCGCTGTCGGCCTTCTGCGCGCGCTTGGTCGCGAGATTGCGATCCGCGAAAGGCTCCTGATCGACAGTCAGGAAGATCCTGCACCAGCGCCCGACATCCAGCGCCAGCGGCGCGTCGGCGAGACAAGCCGTGATCCCTTGCGCCCGCCCGATATCGCCGTCCGTTCCCTTGGCGAGGGCACGCGCGGCACGCTCGAGCGCGGTACGCGGCAAGGCCGCCGTGAAATCCCCATCGAGCCGTTCGTGCGTCATGTCGGGCGGCATGCCCAAGGATTGGCTCAAGGCCGCGATGACGCGCTCGGGATCACCGTCGTGACGCGCGAGCACATGACGCAGCTGGCGACGATTGCCGGCCAGGGCGTCGAGCGCGGCGTCGAGCTGGGGCGCGTCGACCTGGCTGACGATGTCGTCGAGCGCCTGGGCGATCAGCGGCTGATCATCGACCATCGCGAACAGCTTGGCGCGCGCATCGGCGAGGAGAGCCGCAGTCTCGGTATCTCCCGCGATCGAGAATTGCACGCTGAGCCCGGCCTCGAGCGGGAAGCGCTTGAGCAGCGACTCGCAGAAGGAATGGATCGTCTGGACGCGCAGACCGCCCGGCGCGTCCAAGGTCTCGGCGAACAGGCGCCGCGCGCGCGCGCGCATCTCGTCATCCCACGCGATCGTGCTGCCGGCGATGTCCGCGAGCTGGGTGCGCAGCTCCGCATCGCCGATGGCGGCCCAAGTGCCGAGCCGATCGGCCAGCCGCGCGCGCATTTCCGCGGCCGCCGCTTTCGTGAAGGTCAGGCACAGGATCGCGTGCGGTCGCGCGCCGTCGAGCAGCAGGCGCGTCACGCGATCGACCAGCACGCGTGTCTTTCCGGCGCCGGCATTGGCCGAGACCCACACCGATCGCCGCGGATCCGCGGCCCGGCGCTGCGCCATCTTCGCCTGTTCGAGAACGGAGCTCGGATCCTCGCCGCTCATTCCTCCTCGCCTCCCGCCGACCATTCCGCAACGCGCGCGAGGTGATCGTAATCGCCGCGATCGCGCAGGAACCGCACACGCGGCCGCGCAAGATAGGGCGTCGCCGGATCGCCGTAGCTCGCGATCAGGCGCGTCAGCCCCTTCAGCGCGTCGGTGGCCAGCACGTCCGGCGTGACGATGATCGTGTCGCGCTTGGGCGCGAGCGGCTTTTCCTCGCCCGCCGGCTCGCCGCCGGTCAGACGCAGATGCAGGAGTTCCCCGGGTTCGATCGCAGCCACGCCGGGAAATCCCGCGGCGCGCGCGATCGCGGCTTCGAGCGGCAGCTGTGGCGCAAAGCCGGTGAGGACTTCCTCGCCGCTCGGCACGCGGCCGGTCTTGTAGTCGAGGATCGACGCTCTGCCGTCGGGCAGAAGATCGATGCGATCGGCGCGCGCCTCGAGCGTGAAGACACCCGTCGCCGCCGGCAGCACGAGCAGGCCCGTGATCTCGACGGCCAAGGGCATCACGCCCGCGGCGCGGCGGCGACGCTCCCAGGCGACGAACCACTGCGCGAGCCGCTCGAAGCGTGGCCACCAGATCGCGCGCACCACAGGGCGATCGAGCAGCGGCGCGTAGGCCGCGCGGCCATGTTTCAACAGCAGCGCGAGCGCATCCTCGGGCAGGGTCCTGCCGATCTCGTTGAGGAGGTCGCGTAACGCCACGTGCACGGCTGTGCCGCGATCGCCGCCGCCCGGCACTTCATCGAGCGCATCGAGCGGTTTCAGGCCCAGCACGTGGCGCACATAGATCGCATAGGGATCGCGCACCAGAGTCTCGATCGCGGTGACGGCGAGCTTGCGCGGGCGCGCCGCGACCGGCGGGCGCGGCGACGGACGCGCGACCTGCACACTCGCCGCCGGCCGATCGATCGCCGCGGCCCAGTCGAGACGCGTGGCGTCGATGCAATCGGCCCAGGCCGGATGCTTGCCGAGAAACGCCGACAGACGTTGCAGCCAACGCGACGGCGCCGCGGGGACGCCGTCGAGCTTGCGGCTGAACGACAGCACCACGGTCGGTCCGGCGGCGGCCTGCACGAAATCATGCGCCGACAGGCCGATCCGGCGCTCGGCCGGTGGCAGGCCGAGCGCCTTGCGCATCGGCCTGGAGAGCCAGGGATCGTCGCCGATATCGGGTGGCCAGACGCCCTCGTTGAGACCGCCGAGCACGATCACATCGGCGGCTTGCATGCGCGCTTCGAGCGGCCCCCAGATCGACAGGCGCGGATGCGCCGGCACGCGCGGTCGCACGACTCGGCTTTCGAGCAAGGCATCGAGCAGCCCCGGCCACGCGCGCCCGCGGATCGGCGACATCACGTCGAGCGCCGTCTCGAGGTCCAGCAGCGCGTCGCGCAGCGCCTCCCCCGCATCGCCCGACCACAGCGCGGTCTCGTCGAGATCCGCCGGCGACGCCAGGAATTCCATGAAGGCGATATGCGCGGCGAGGAGCTCAGCTGGCGCAATCGCGCTGTCCTGCAGCGCCGTGACCAGCGGTGCGACGGCGATCGACACGCCATCCACGAAGGCGAGACTCTCCGGATCGTGCGCAGCGACGACGGCGCGCCGCAACCCGGCGAGACCCGGCCCCGGCCGCAACCCACGCAGCGCCTTGCGCTCCAGCCGCCGCACCGCGCCGAGAAACGCGCCGCGAGTCATGCCGCCGCACGCGAGGGGATGCTTGAGGGCGGCGAGCAGTTCGACCGGCGCACCGGGATCGCAGGCGAAGGCGGCGGTCGCACGCAGGAAAGCGCCTGGCGGCGTGCGCAGCAGCGGCGCGCCGCCCGAATCATCGACCACGAGACCCCAGCGCGCGAGCTCGACGCTGACGCGCCGCGCGAGCTGGCGATCGGGCGTCACCAGCGCGGCGGTGCGCGCCGGCGTCTCGACGGTCTCACGCATCACCAGCGCGATGAGCAGCGCCTCGTCCTGCTGCGTCGGCGCTTCGATGCGCGTGAGTCCGGCGAAGGCGTCGCGGGCGGGCTGCGGCAGATGACTCCAGGCCGGAGTCGTCGAGGCGGGGCGCAGCGCCTCGCTCAGCAGCCGGACCCGCGCCGCATCGGGCGCCGCGCCGGGCCATGGCCGCACGGCGTCGCGTTCGACGCCAATATGACGCAGCAACCGCGCGAGACCGTGCTGCGGGTGGGCCGGGTCGTCATGGGCCGCGAGCCAGCTCTGCGCATCCAGTGCCGTGTCGAGACCGGGCAGCACCACCGCCCCGTCGGGCAGGCGCGCGATCGCGGCGAGCAGATCGGCGGTGGCCGGCATGCTGCCCGTCGAGCCGGCGGCGACGATGAAGCCACGTGGCGGCCGCGCCGTGAATGTCGCGATCCGTGCGCGCAGCAGCTGGACGCGCCGCATCGCGGGATCGGCCAGGCCGCGCGCGGCAAGATAGCCGGGCCACGCGTCACGTATGATCTCGAGGATTTCGAGCGAGCGCTGCCAATGGATCGCGAGATCGCTGCGCACCACATCGTTCAGGCGCTGAAGATCGATCTCCTCGAGCGCGGCGGAGTCGAGCAGCGTGGCAAGCGATGTCGCCAGGCGGCAGGCCAGGCCCGGATCGCCGGCGACTTCCGGCCGCAGGCGCACCATCTCGGTCAGGACGGCGAGGCGCTCGACGGGGCTGATCGCCGGGGCGAGATCGACATCGGTGATCTCCGGCGTCAGCAGCATCTCGTCGTCGTCGATGTCGCCGATCGCTTCCATGCGCGGCAACAATAGCGGCCGGCCCTCGCTCGCGCGCAAGAACGCCTCGCGCAGCGCGCGCACGGCGCGCCGCGTCGGCACCAGCACGATTGCATCGGCGAGCGCGTCGGGCGATGCACCGATACGCGCACGCAATCCGCGCACCAGCAGATCGGCGAAGGGTGCGCCGGCGGGGATCGTGAACAGCGCCGGCGCCGCATCGCTCATCGCGTCAGCGTCTCCGCCCGCGCGGCCGGCATCGGCCGGTAGCCGAGCGCAATCTCGGTCGCCGCCGCCGCCGCGGGTGTCGAGATCCTGAACCACAGGCCGTCATGCACGATGCCGAACAGCCGGCCCACATTCTCGGCGCCATCGAAGATCCGGGCGAGCGGATAGGAGTCGGTCGGCGCCGCGTTCCAGCATCGGGGATGCGCCAGCGCCGCGCCGGCGAAGACATGCGACGCGATCTCGCCGCCGCGGCGGCGCCGCGCCCGTCCGACCGGATCGAGGAAATACTCGCCGGGCCCGTCATACCCGCGCGCCGTCACCGTCGCCTGCAACAGCAGCAGCGCATCCATGCGCGAATCGTCCCAGGCGGCGGCGAGACGATCGAGAGTCGGCAGCAGCCCGTCGAACCACAGCGCGCTGGCGGCGATCAGGAAGAACGGCTCCGGCGGCAGCCGCGACAGCGCGTGCGCCGCCGCCAGGCCATCGCCGATCGGCTCGGGTTCGGCGAGCATCTCCAGGCTTGGGCGCCCGTGATGCCCGGCGAGCTTGGCTTCCAGGACCGCGCGCCGGTGATGCAGGCTGACGACGGCGCGCGCGACGCCATGCGTCGCCAGACGATCGAGCAGATGATCGATGATCGGCTTGCCGCCGACGGGCAGCAGCGACTGGGGCAGCGTCTCGGTCAGCGGACGTTGCCGCTCCCCGAGTTCCGCGGCGAGGATGATGGCGTGTCGGATCATGCGCGCTCTCCTGCCACGATGCGCCTGAGTCGTGCCGGCGCCTGCGCGTCGAACCACCGTCGCAGCTCGGACAATCCCGGATGGGCCAGGGCGGCCTCCAGCAACCGCCACGTGCGCGGCAGGTGGCGGAGATAGCCGGGCTTGCCATCCCGCCGCCATAGCCGCACCCAGAGACCGACGATGCGTGCATGGCGCACCGCGCCGAGTGTCGCGCAGGCGAGATCGAATTCAGGCGTCGCCAGCGCCGGCAGCGCGCGGCGATGGCGCACATGCATGGCCGCCGCCACGTCCGGAGAGACATCGCGCCGCGCATCCTCCAGCAACGAGACGAGATCATAGGCCGGCGAGCCGATGGCCGCGTCCTGGAAGTCGAGCAAGCCGCAGCGCGCAGCACCCGCGCGATCGCCGAGCACCAGCAGATTGTCGATATGGAAGTCACGCAGCGCCAGCGTCGGCGGCAACGCGAGCGCCGGCGTCAAAGCGCGCTGCCACAGCGCCACGAACTCCGCACGCAAGGATTCAGGCGTTGGCGCGCCGGTGACTTCCGGCAGATACCAATCCGTGAACAACACCGCGCCGTCGTCGACCAGCATGGCGACGTCCTGCCGCGGCAGATCGATTGCGCAGGCGCGTGGATGCGCCTGCAGGGCGATCAGCGCATCCATGGCGAGGTCATAGAGCTGACGCTCATTCGCGCCGCGCGCGAGCATGCGGGTGAATGTGTCGTCGCCGAGATCCTCGAGCAGCAGGAACCCATTGGGCGCGTCGGACGCCAGGATCTCCGGCGCCGAGAGGTCGAGCGCACGCAGATGCCGCGCGACGCTCACGAAGGGGCGCACATCCTCGACCGGCGGCGGCGCATCCATCACCATCGCGCGCTGCGCCCCGCGGACCAGTCGGATGTAGCGCCGGAACGACGCATCGCCGGCGATGGGTTCGAGCCGCGCGTCGGACCAGCCCGCGCGCGCGATGAAATCCGCCATCAAGGCCGGGCGATCAGACATCGCGCGCGATCAGCGCGAGACGCGGTACCCAGCTCGGCGCGGCGCAGAAAATCGCGCGCCGGGCGGTCGGCGACGCGCCAGGCGCCAGCGTGATCTCCAGATGCTCGGCCGGCAGCAGATCGCCAAGATTCTCGGGCCATTCGATCACTGCGATCACGTGGCCGAAGGCGTCCTCGATGCCGAGTTCCCAGGCGTCCTCGGGACGCGCGAGGCGATAGAGATCGAAATGCCAGACCGCGCCATTGGGCAGCATGTAGGGCTGCACGAGCGTGAAGGTCGGACTCGGCACCTCGAGCGCGGGATCGCCGGCCCGCGCGCGCAGAAAGGCCCGCGCGAAGCTGGTCTTGCCCGCGCCCAATCCGCCGCGCAATGCGATCACATCCCCCGGCCTCGCTTGCGCCGCGAGCCGAGTCGCGACTTGGGCCGTTGCCGCCTCGTCAGGCAGGTCGAGACTCCACGAATCGGGGCATCGCTGGGACATCGTCCAGTCGTTCTATCTGCCGCACCCGACGACCAGCAACACCGCGCACAGCCGGATTTGGCGCAGGGTTGATCGTGCGCGGACGAGGCTTCATCCTCATGGGTCTTCATCCGAACAGCGGAGCATCGATGTCCTCACTGCGCACTGACGTCGCCATCATCGGCGCCGGCCCGGTCGGCCTGTTCGCCGTGTTCGAATGCGGCATGCTGAAGATGCGCTGTCACGTCATCGATGCCCTGGATATCGCCGGCGGCCAATGCGCCGCGCTCTATCCGGAGAAACCGATCTACGACATTCCCGCCTATCCCAGGATCGGCGCGCTCGAACTGATCGAGCGCCTGCAGGAGCAGGCCGCGCCCTTCGAGCCGATCTTTCATCTCGGCCAGCAGGTCGAGGCGATGACCTCGGTCGGCGCGGATTGGGAGATCACCACGTCGCGCGGCACCACGATCACCGCGCGCGCCGTCATCATCGCGGCCGGCGTCGGCGCCTTCGGACCCAACCGCCCGCCGCTGGCCCGTCTCGCGGAATTCGAGGGCAGCTCGGTCCATTATCTCGTGACGCGGCGCGAGACGTTTCGCGGCCAGCGCCTGGTCATCGCGGGCGGCGGCGACTCGGCGCTGGATTGGACGATCTCGCTGGCCGATATCGCGGCGCATATCGATGTGGTGCATCGGCGCGACAAATTCCGCGCCGCGCCGGATACGGTCGCGAAGATGAAGGCGTTGGCCGCGGCAGGCCGCATCACCCTCGTGACGCCCTATCAGCTCGACGCGCTGGACGGCGAGCATGGCAAGCTCAGCGCGGTCATCGTCAAGGATCTCGATGGCAAGACGCGCCGCCTGGCGGCCGATCATCTCCTGGCGTTTTTCGGCCTGTCGCAGAATCTCGGGCCGATCGCGCAATGGGGACTCGATCTCGAGCGCAATCTCATCAAAGTCGATCCGGCGACCTGCATGAGTTCGGCCGCCGGTATCCATGCGATCGGCGACATCGCGACCTATCCGGGCAAGCTCAAGCTGATCTTGAGCGGGTTCGCCGAAGCCGCCACCGCCGCCCATGCGTTGCACGGCCGCGTGCATCCCGGCGAGGCGCTCCATTTCGAGTACTCGACCAGCAAGGGTGTCGCCGGCATCGCCGGTTGATCGCGCGGCGCGCGCGCTCAGGCGGACAGCGGCGGCTCCGCAACCGCCGCCGTCATCAAGGGAATCAGGCAGGTCACGGACGTGCCGCTGTCGCCATCCGATTCGAGAAACACCCTGCCGCCGTGCAACTCGACGATCCGCCGAACCAGGCTGAGGCCGAGCCCGGCACCGGGCGAACGCTGGTCGGATTTCGGCAAGCGCTCGAACTCGCGGAATACGCGTTCATGGTCCTTGCTCGCGATCCCGATTCCCGTATCCGTGACGCGCAGCGCGGCCATCGTCGTCGAGTGGCGCCGCACACCCAGCGTCACGCTGCCACCCGCCGGCGTGAACTTGATGGCGTTGGAAATCAGATTGCACAGCACCTGCTTGAGACGGCGGCCGTCGGCGTTGAGGTTGAGCCCCTCCTCGACCGGCCCCAGGCGCAAGCGCAGATCCACGCTGCGCGCCCAATCCGACATCATCTGGACGCAGCTCTCGAGCAGGCCGTGCGCTTCGGTCGGCTGGCGCTCCAGCTGCAGACGGCCGGCCTCGATCGAGGCGAGGTCGATGATGTCGTTGATGATCGTCAGCAGCCGGTGCGACGACGTGATGATGTCGCGGCAATACTCGATCTGGCGCGGGTTGAGATCGCCGAAATAGCGCTTCTCGAGAATTTCCGCGAAACCGATGATCGTGTTGAGCGGCGTGCGCAATTCGTAGCTGACCGAGGAAATGAACTCGGATTTGAGCCGGTCGGCCGTCTCCAGCGCCGAGGCGCGTTCGCGCAGCGCCTCCTCGACGCGCGTCGTGTCGGTCACATCGGCATAGCTCAGCAGCACGGCGCCGTCGGGCAGCGGGACGGAACTCAGCTCGAGTACGATGCCATCGCCGCGCTCCGCCCGCTCGCGCCGCGGCGTGCGATCGGTCAGCCGCGCGACCAGGCGCTCGCGCTCGACTTCCCAGGGCTCCTCGCCGACGTAATAGGCGCGCGTCTGGTCGACGAGCTCGGCGATGTGCGGCTCATCGGCGACCACGGTGTCGGCGAAACCCCACATGCGTTGAAACACGGGGTTCGACAGTTTGAGCCGCCCATCGGAGCCGACGACGGCGATGCCTTCCTGCAGATTGTCGATCGTCTCGCGCTGGACCGCGATCAGCGTGTTGTAGGAGCTCTCGAGAACGAGATTGTCCGTCACGTCTTCGTAGGTGAACAACAGCCCGCCGAGCGGATGGGGAATGATGCGCGCGCGCAGGGTCGTGCCGTCGGGGATGTAGATCAACTCCTCCAGCGGCTCGATCAACGCGGTGAACATGCGGATGCGCTGCTGCTTGAAGTCGCGGAAATCGGCGTATTCGGGCAGGCGACGATGCGAGCGCAGCTCCTCGAGCACGGTCGCGTAGTCCGGCTCGGCGCGCAGCCAGTCCTCGTCCAGCCGCCAGAGCTCCGCGTAGGTGCTGTTGAAGAATTTGAGCCGCGTATCGGCGCCGAAGATCGCGATGGCGGTCTGCAGATTCTCGAGCACATTGGCCTGCGCGGCGACGACCCTGCGCAGCTCCGCCTCCAGCTCTTCGCGCTCGGTGACATCGATCGCCATGCCGATCGTGCCGCCATCGGGCAGCGGCGCTTCGGTGATGTCGAGCAGACGCCGCGCGCCGCGGACGACCACATGCAAGGCCTCGCTCTGCGGCGTGCGTACCGTGTGCGCCGTGCGCGCAAGGCCGAGCGCATGGTCCGCGACCAGGGGCCCGCCCAGCATGCGCCCCTCGGCGACCGCGCTTTCGACACTGGTGTCGACGGCGGCGGCGAAAGCGGGATTGCAATAGCTCATCGACAGATCCGCCGCGCGACGCCACACCGGCACGACGAGACGGTCGAGACATCCCGCGAGGCTGCCGCGTGCGGCTTCGAGTTCCGCGACGCGACGCTGCGCCGCGTCGAGCATGCGTTCGAGCCGGTCGATCTCCGCAGCGGCAATCGTGGCGGCGGTGGCGGCGTGGGTCCGGCTCTCCCGCAGGCGCTCATCGCTCGCGGCCGCGACCACGGTACCGCGTCGACGGGACGCCCAGATCGTCCAGCCCAGCGCGATCGCGGCTGCCGCGGCCAAGAACCACCCGAGTTGTGCCTCTACCATCGAAGCACAACTCTAGGTGATCTCCCGGCCACCGAACAAGCGATGGCGGCGGCCTTCGGTCGTTTTCAGTAGCGGTAGTGATCCGGCTTGAACGGCCCCGACGTCGCGACGCCGATATAGTCCGACTGCGCCTTGGTCAGCTGGGTCAGCTTGACGCCGATCTTCTCGAGATGCAGCGCCGCGACCTTCTCATCGAGATGCTTGGGCAGGGTGTAGACCTTCTTGCCGTACTTGCCGTTGTCGCGGTTGGTCCACAGCTCGATCTGCGCCAGGGTCTGATTGGAGAACGAGCTCGACATCACGAAGCTCGGATGCCCTGTGGCGTTGCCGAGATTCACGAGCCGGCCTTCGGAGAGCAGGATGATGCGCTTGCTGTCCGGGAACTCGATCTCGTCGACCTGCGGCTTCACGTTGCTCCATTTGTAGTTCTTGAGCGCCGCGACCTGGATCTCGCTGTCGAAATGGCCGATGTTGCACACGATCGCGCGGTGCTTCATGCGCCGCATGTGCTCGATCGTGATCACGTCGACATTGCCGGTCGCGGTGACGAAGATGTCGGCGCGCGGCGCCGCGTCTTCCATCGTCGTGACCTCGTAGCCTTCCATCGCCGCCTGCAGGGCGCAGATCGGATCGACCTCGGAGACCAGCACGCGGCAACCCGCCTGGCGCAGGCTGGCGGCCGAGCCCTTGCCGACATCGCCGAAGCCCGCGACCATCGCGACCTTGCCCGACATCATGACGTCGGTGCCGCGCCGGATGCCGTCGACCAGCGATTCACGGCAGCCATAGAGATTGTCGAACTTGGACTTGGTCACGGAGTCGTTGACGTTGATCGCCGGCCACAGCAGGCGGCCTTCCTTCTCCATGATGTACAGGCGATGCACGCCGGTCGTGGTCTCCTCGGTGACGCCGCGGATGTTCTTGGCCAGCGACGCGTACCAGCCGGGCTTGGCCTTGTTCGTCTTGATGATCGAGGCGTACAGGACTTCCTCTTCCTCGTTCGTCGGCTTGGCGACCAGCGATGGATCCTTCTCGGCACGCGCGCCGAGATGGACGAGCAGAGTCGCGTCGCCGCCGTCGTCGAGGATCATGTTCGGCGTGCCGCCATCGGCCCATTCGAAGATGCGGTGGGTGTAGTCCCAGTAATCGACCAGCGACTCGCCCTTGATCGCGAAGACCGGGATGCCGGCGGCGGCGATCGCCGACGCGGCGTGATCCTGGGTCGAGTAGATGTTGCACGAGGCCCAGCGAATGTCGGCGCCGAGCGCCTGCAGCGTCTCGATCAACACGGCGGTCTGGATCGTCATGTGCAACGAGCCAGCGATCCGCGCGCCCTTGAGCGGCTTGCCCGGGCCGTATTCGCCGCGGATCGCCATCAGGCCGGGCATTTCCGTCTCGGCCATCGCGATTTCCTTGCGGCCCCACTCGGCCAGCTTGATGTCGGCGACGCGAAAATCATTGGCGATGGCCATGGAACGGCTCCTAAAACGGACGGCAACGGAGGGGGACCCGGGTCGGGGAACCCGGACGGCCGCGCGTGATAACAGCCCCCCGCCAGGGGTTCAAGAGTCGGGCTTCGTTAACGGCCCAGCGCCGTGCCGAGACCATCACCAGAGGGAGAACCCAGCCATGACGGAATTCTTCGGTCAGCCCGAACCCGGCGCCACGCGCCCGTTCAGCCGCGCGACACGCGCCGCCGGACTCGTCTTCGTCTCCGGCCACTCGGCGCCCCATGATCCGCCACGCGGCATCCATCGCGGCGTGACGGCAGAAGCGCAAGTCCGCGAGTCGATCACTGTTATCGCCGAGATCCTGCGCGAAGCAGGCAGCAGCCTCGACCGCGTGGTCCAAGTGACGATGCTGATCACCGACCCCGCCGACTACGCGGCCTGCAACGCGGAATACGTGAAGCATTTCCCCGCCGGCCTGCCCGCCCGCCACACCGCACGATTCGGCGTCCCCACCGACGCCAAAGTCGCCTTCGCCTGCATTGCGCTGGCGGGGGCGTGAGGGAGTTGCGTCTTCGAAGTCAGGGCCGAGATTGGCACTCTGACCCCGATGGTTAATCGAGACCGACGCCGTTCACGTGATAGATTCTCCGCATGCGCCACCGCCATCTCGATCTTCCGGACGACGTCTACTCGGTCGCTGCCGTCCACTCGATCCTGGAGCGTGGCGGCGCGTCCGACATCTATCGTTTGCTGGCGGTCCTGCGCCGGGACCCGAATGGCGGCCCGGCATCAGCGGTCGAACGGGCGATCGCCACGTCAGATGTCTATGGCTACCCCGCCCTCTTGCGGCTTTGCCTCGAGCGATTCCGTCGCGAGAACGCGTCCCAATCGGACTCAACGGGCGATGGCCGGGCTGCCTGATAAATTTGACTGGGACGAGCTGCTTCGCGCAGCTGCAGTGCTGCAGGGCCTGCTGCCTGACGCCGTGCTCGTCGGCGGCAGCGCGGCGGCGCTGATCGCCGACCATCGCGTCTCGCGCGACATCGACTTCACTCTGGACGATCTGCGCTCACGCTTCGACGCGCTGCTCGAACAGCTCGAGGCGCGCAGCGATTGGGTCACCGCACGCTATCGCAAGCCGCTGCTGATCCTCGGCTCGTTGTCGGGGGTCGAGACCGGCCTTCGCCAACTCCGTCGCATCGCGCCGCTGGAGACGACGACGGTCGCGACACGCTGGGGGCCGGTGCGCGTGCCGACGCCGGAAGAGCTGCTGCGCGTCAAGTGCTGGCTCGCGCTGACCCGCAACCAGACCCGCGATTATCTGGATATCGTCGCATTGGCCCAGGTTCTCGGCGATGCGCACAGCGTTGCCGCCTTGTCGCGGTTCGACGAACTCTATCGCGATCTCTATCGTCCGGACGCCGGTCGTGACGTCTCGCCGATGCTGCAGCTTGCCCGTCAGCTCGCCGATCCCAACCCCGAGGACCGTGACTGGATGGACCTTGGTGCCTACAAAGGCCTGCGTGATCCCTGGCGCTCCTGGGACTGCGTCCGTCGGGCCTGCGGCCAACTCTCGACCGGCCTGATCGCCGCCCGAGCATAGCCAGGCAGAAAGAACCGACGGCGACTGAGGAGAAAAAACGGGGTCGGCATGAGCTACCCCAGTTTACTGACCCGAAAAATCGATCCCGCGTGCAGTACTCCGTGCACAGGTTCTGAGGAAAATCCTGAGCATCAGGCGCCGTGCTTGTGTTGCGGATGCATGGCCTTGCCGATGATCTGGTGGTCGCGGCCGATCACGTGCTCCGTCGTACCGACGATCAGCGGGTCCGGGCCGTTGACGATCGTGTGGTCCTTGTTCGGATACGGCAGCGACGTCAGGAAATGCTGCATGCAGTTGAGGCGCGCGCGCCTCTTGTCGTCGGATTTCACGACCGTCCAAGGCGCGTCGGCCGTGTCGGTATAGAAGAACATCGCCTCCTTCGCCTCGGTGTACTCATCCCATTTTTCGAGCGAAGCGCGATCGATCGGCGACAGCTTC
>JANNTF010000203.1:0-2159 GCA_031403455.1 Alphaproteobacteria bacterium
CGCAATCGCTGCGCGCGCGCAATCTCTCGATCGCCTCGGTCGTCAGCTCGTCCTCGTGCTTGCGGCGCGCGTCGTTGCTCAGCTCCCAGCCCATCTGGCTCATCAGGAAACCCTCCTGCTGCAGCTGGGCGGCGAGCGGCAGGATCGCAGCGGTGTCGCTGCCGACCAGTGTCAGCGTCTGCGCGCCGCGCCAGCGGGGCGGCGCGTCCTGCGGCCGCTCCTGATAGATCCAATAGCCACCCGTCTCGATGCGCAGCTTGCCGGGCTCCGCGACGGCGCGCGCTTTCTCGAGCGCGAGATTCATCCGCCGGTTGATCTCGGCCTGCACGCGGGTGGCGTCGCTGCCGGTCTGCTCGACGCGGAGTTGAAGGCGCAGACGGTCGCGTGCGACGTCGCGCTGCGCCGATTCCGTCAAGGCCACGGTCGTCAGGCCGTCATCGCCGCGCGCGGGTTGCGCGGCGACCGGCAGCGCGGCGGCGAGGATCATGAATGTGGCGACGATCAGCATTCGCATGTCGTATCTCCTGAGATGAATTCCCGGATCCCGCACGGCGTGCGCGGCTGCTTCAGGGCGCCGGCGTGGCAGCACGGCGGCACGTCTCAGATGCCATAGGCGGCGGCGCTCGTGACGGTACGATGAAAGCGCAGCTTGCGCAGGTACTCGATCGGATCCAGCGGCTTCACCAGCGCGCCTGCCGGCGTGTGCTGCCAATCGTAGAGACGCGTGAGAAGGAAGCGAAACGCGGCGCCGCGCGCCAGCAAGGGCAAGGCGTCGATTTCCTGCGCGCTCAGCGCGCGGACCTGACGATAGCCGCTCACCAGCCGCAGCGCCTTGGTGGCGTTGAAGCTGAGGTCGGACTCGAAGCACCAAGCGTTCAGGCAGATGGCGACGTCGTAGGCCAGGAAATCGTTGCAGGCGAAGTAGAAATCGATCACTCCGCTGAGCCGGTCGGCGAGGAAGAACACGTTGTTGGGAAACAGGTCGGCGTGGATCACCCCGGAAGGGAGATGCTTCGGCCAGCGCTGTTCGAGGAAATCGAACTCGTGCGCGATCTCGTCGCCCAGCCCCAGCTGCACCTCGTCGGCCCGCGGCCGCGCGCCAGCGACGAGCTTGCGCCAGCCGTCGACCGACAAGGCGTTCGCACGGCTCATCGTGAAGTCGTTGACCGCGACGTGCAGCTTGGCGAGCGCCTCGCCGAGCGGCGCGCAATGGTCGAGCGCGACGCGACGCGGCGACATGCCCTGCAGGAACGAGACGATCACGGCCGGACGACCGGCGATCTCACGGATCACCTGGCCGCCGCGGTCGCGGATCGGCAGCGGGCAGTCGATGCCGCGCGCCGCGCAATGCTCCATCAGGTTCATGAAGAACGGCAGGTCAGCCTTGGCGACGCGCTTTTCATAGAGCGTCAGGATCCATGGTCCCGCCGTCGTCTGGATCAGGTAATTCGAGTTCTCGACACCCTCGGCGATGCCCTTGGCCGAAACCAGCGTGCCGATGTCATAGCTGGCGACGAAGGCTTCCAGCTCCTCGTCATCCACTTCGGTATAGACCGCCATCTGCGCCCGCCGCCTAGTCCGCGAGGAGACGGGGCAGTTTGAAATGCACGTCCTCGCGCGTCACCGCGATCTCCTCGACCGTGACCGTGAATCGCGCGCGTGCGGCATCGATCACTTCGCGAACGAGGGTCTCCGGCGCCGACGCGCCCGCGCTCAGCCCCAGACAGCCGAGCTGGCCGAG
This sequence comes from Alphaproteobacteria bacterium, assembly GCA_031403455.1. Classification (GTDB taxonomy): domain Bacteria; phylum Pseudomonadota; class Alphaproteobacteria; order CACIAM-22H2; family CACIAM-22H2; genus CAIOSQ01. Next base: position 1,742 of record JANNTF010000203.1, read on the forward strand.
CTGCGCCCATTCGATTTCATCGGCGCGTTGGATGAGGAATGCGCGCGCGCAGCCTGCGACCTTCGCGACCTCGACCAGGCGCTTCGAGTTGGACGAGTTGGGCGCGCCGACCACGAGCATCGCTTCGGCTTGCGCCGCAATCGCCTTCACGGCGGCCTGGCGATTGGTCGTCGCGTAGCAGATGTCGTCCTTGCGCGGGCCCTCGATGGCTGGAAACCGCGCGCGGAGGGCTTGGGCGATGGCGGCCGTGTCGTCGACCGAGAGCGTCGTCTGAGTCACATAGGCCAGCCGCTCGGGATCGGGGGGTGCGAGACTCGCCACATCGGCCTCGGTTTCCACCAGCGACGTGGCGTCGACCGGCAACTGCCCCATCGTACCGACGACTTCGGGATGTCCGGCATGACCGATCAGCACGATG
>JANNTF010000204.1:0-8760 GCA_031403455.1 Alphaproteobacteria bacterium
GCGCCAGCGATGTCGCGATCGGGATTCTCTCCTATGTCGGCGTGTCGGTGCCCGAGTTCGTGACGGCCACGCTCGTGCTGCTCGTGCTCGCGGATTGGCTGCAGCTCCTGCCCGCCACCGGCTACGTGCCGCTGACGGAGGATTTTGCCCAAGGCCTGAAGCATCTCGTCCTGCCGACGCTCACCGTCTCGGTCATCCTGGTTGCGCATGTCGCGCGCATGGTGCGCTCCGAACTCGTCGATGTGCTCCACACCGATTACATCCGCGCCGCGCGGCTGAAGGGCCTGCCCGAGCGGCGCGTGCTGTTCACGCACGCGTTGCGCAACGCGCTGCTGCCGACCATCACCATCGTCGCCCTCGATGTCGGATATCTCCTCGGTGGCATCATCGTGGTCGAGGAGATCTTCGCCATTCCCGGCATCGGGCGGCAGCTGATCGTCGCCATCCAGGCGCGCGATCTGCCGATGATACAGGCCGGCGCGCTGATCATGGCGACCACCTATAGCCTGGCCAATTTCACCGCCGACCTGACCTACGCGGCGCTCGACAAGCGCATCCAATATGGCTGACCTGCTGGGACGCCTGCTGCGGTCGCCGCAGGGCGCGATCGGCTTGACGATCGTGGCGTGCATCGCGCTGCTCGTCGCGTTCGGTCCGCTCCTCGCGCCCTACAGCCCCGAGGGTCTCGCGCCGCTCAATCGCTACAAGCCGCCCAGCGCGGCCTTCTGGCTCGGTACCGATCAATACGGCCGCGACATCTTCAGCCGCCTGCTCCACGGCGCGCGCGCGACCGTGGTGATGGCGATCCTCGCCACGAGTTTCGGCACGCTCGCCGGGGCGCTGATCGGCACCAGCTCCGCGTTCATCGGCGGACGCGTCGACGAGGCGGTGATGCGCACGGTCGATGCGGTGATGGCCGTGCCGACGCTGTTGATGGCGCTGCTCATCGTCTCGACCCTGGGCAAGAGCAGCACCAACGCCGTGCTCGCCATCGCGATCGCCTCGACTCCGGGCATGGCCCGGATCACGCGCTCCGTCGCGCTCGCCGTGCGCAAACAGGATTACGTCAGCGCGGCGATCGCGCGCGGCGAAAAGGCGTCGTTCATCATCCGGCGCGAGATGCTGCCCAACGTGATCGCGCCGATTATCGTGGAGTGGACGATCCGCGTCGCCTTCGCGGTGATGGTCTTCGCGACCCTGAGCTTCCTCGGTCTCGGCGCGCAGCCGCCGGCGCCGGAATGGGGGCTGATGGTCGCCGAGGCGCGCAAATTCATGCATCTCTCGCCGTGGATGATCCTGTGGCCCAGCCTCGCCATCGCGACCGTCGCGATCGGGTTCAATCTGCTCGGCGACGGCCTGCGCGACGCCCTCAATCCGCGCACGTGACGGCGTGAGCGCGGTGCTCGCCATCCGCGACTACACGCTCGACTACCTGACGCGCGGCACGGCCGTGCGGGCGCTCGACGCGATCGATCTCGACATCGCCGCGGGCGAGATCCTCGGCCTGGTCGGCGAGTCCGGATCCGGCAAGACGTCGCTCGCCTGGGCCATCCTGCGCTACCTCGCCGGCAACGCGCGCGAACCGAGTGGGTCGATCCGGCTCGCGGGCGAGGAGCTGATCGGCCTGCCCGCGTCGCGTCTCGGCCAGATCCGCGGCAAGCGCATCGGCATCGTCTTCCAGGATCCGAGCACGTCGCTCAATCCGACGCTGACTCTGGGCACGCAGCTCACGGAGGTGCTGCAGCTCCATCGCGGACTCGATGCGCCCGCGGCCGCGGCGGCCGGAGCGGCGATGCTGGCGCGCGTCGGGCTGCGTGATCCCCAGGCGATGATGAAGCGCTACCCGCACGAAGCCTCGGGCGGCGAGAAGCAGCGCGTCGTCATCGCCACCGCCTTCGCCTGCCGGCCCGAGCTGATCGTCTTCGATGAGCCGACGACCGCGCTCGATGTGATCACCGCGCGCCAGATCCTCGATCTCTTCGCCGAGTTGCAAGCGGAGACCCGGATCGCGTCGCTCTACATCTCCCACGATCTCGCGCTCGTCTCGCGCGTCGCCGGCCGCGTCGCCGTGCTGCACAAAGGCCGCATCGTCGAGCGCGGCGCGGTGCGTGAGGTCTTCGCACGGCCGCAGGACGCCTACACGCGTCGCCTGGTCGATGCCGTGCCGCGTGCCGGCACGCGCCTGGTCCAGATCCAGCCGGCTTCCGAGACGCCGATGCTCGAGATGCACGGCGTCACCGTACGCTATGGCCGCCGCTCGCTGATCGCCGATGTGCTGCGCCGGCCGCGCGCCGAGACCATCGGCAGCCGCGATGTCAGCCTCAGCGTGAAGCCCGGCGAGATCATGGGGATCGTCGGTGAATCCGGCTCCGGAAAATCTACACTCGCCCGCGCCCTGACCGGACTCGCCGCCTTCGAGGGCGAGATCCGGTTTCTCGGCCGCCGCGTCGCCGGCATCCGCGACATGGACGAGGCGTATCGCCGCGACGTGCAGATCGTCTTCCAGAACCCGGACTCCTCGCTCAATCCGCGCCATCGCGTGCGCGAGATCCTGTCGCGGCCGCTGCTGCTGCATGGCGATCCGACCGGGCGGCCTCTCGACCAGGCGATCCGCGAGCTGCTCAACGAGGTTCAGCTCGGCGCCGACTACATCGATCGCTATCCACACCAGCTCTCGGGCGGCGAGAAGCAGCGCATCGCGATCGCTCGCGCCTTCGCCGCGCGCCCCAAGCTGGTGATCTGCGACGAGGTCACCTCGTCGCTCGACGTCTCGGTGCAGGCGGCGATCATCCATCTGCTGATCGAGCTGCAGCGCCGCACCGGCGCCAGCGCGCTCTTCATCAGCCACGACATCACCCTGGTGCGCCAGATCGCGCATCGCATCGCCGTCATGCATCGCGGCGATCTGGTCGAAACGATCGCGACCGATATGCTCGCGGCGCAGGGACCCAAGCATGCCTACACGGCGGCGCTGCTCGCCGCCGTCCCCACGATCCAGACCTGACGGGAGAAGCGACATGAATGCCGATGAACTGCTCAAGCGCGTCGACGACAAGGCAAGCCTCGCCTTCCTCTCGGCGATGGCGCGGCACAAGAGCTACTCGCAGACCGAAGGCGAACGCCTGCTCGCGGCCTTCATGGCGGAGCAGATGCGTGGCCTCGGCCTCGATGCGCATCTGCAAACCGTCGAGGGTGAGCGCGTCAACGCGATCGGCACCTGGCGGGGCGCCGGTGGCGGCAAGAGCCTGCTGTTCAACGGCCATCTCGACACCAACCCCGCGACCGAGGGCTGGACGGTTGATCCCTGGGGCGGGCTGGTCGACGACAAATTCATCTACGGCATCGGCGTGTCGAACATGAAAGCCGGCGACGCCGCGTATTTCTGCGCCGTCAAGACGCTGATCGACGCCGGGGTCAAGCTGCGCGGCGACGTCATCCTGACCTACGTGGTCGGCGAGCTGCAGGGCGGCGTCGGCACCCTGGCCGCGATCCGGCAGGGCGTGAAAGCGGATTACTTCATCAACACCGAGCCCACGGATATCGGCGCGCTGACGATGCATGCGGCGGCGTTCACCTTCATCATCGAGCTGACCGGCATCACGCGCCATCTCTCCAAGCGCGAGGACGCCGTGGACGCGATCACCGCGGCCTGCGATCTGATCCCGCGCCTCAACGCGATGACGTTTTCCGGCGCCAGGTCCGAGGCGCATCGCTCGATCAACCGCGCCCATGTCGGCGTCGTGCATGGCGCGCTCGGCAAGGAACTCGCGGAATGGCGCCCGCCGCAGGTCGCGGATTTCGTGCGTATCCGCGGCTCGGCGCGCTACGCGCCCGGGCAGAGCGAACCGCAAGTCCTCGCGGACATGCAAGCCGCGCTCGACGATCTCCAGCGCCGCTTCCCCGGCCTCAAGGCCAAGCTCATCCCCGAGCATCAAATCGGCCGGCCGATGATGCCGCCCTTCGAAGTCGCGCACGATTCGCGCATCGTGAAGACCGTCAACCGCGCCTACGAGAAGCTGCGCGGCCACAAACAACCGACGGGTCCGCTCGGCCCGCCCGGCTTCTACGGCACCGACGCCGCGCATTTCTACAGCCTGCTGAACATGGAAGGCGTCGTCTGCGGCCCCGGCGGCCGCTACAACACGATGCCCGACGAACGCGTCGACATCCCCGACTACCTCGACGCCATCCGCATCTACCTGCTCGCCATCCTCGACATCTGCGAGGTGGCATGATCGATCATCGGTGGCGCGCGCCGTACATTCGTGATTCTGGGCAACGGTAATGTCGATGAGCAGACGCATGCGGACGATGATGTTGGTTGGCGGCATCGCGTTGGCGGCCTTGTCGGCCCATACATCGTGGGGGCAGGAAAGGCAGGCCGTGATTGCTCCCATCGAATGGGCGGACGAGTACCACGTGAACTACGTAAACGGGGACTGCACGCAATCGCTCTCCGTGCCAAACACGCAGACGCGTACCGAATTGGACCGCTTCTATATCTCCTATTTTCGGTCGGAAGGCTGCCTGTGGTGGCCGCTGGACCGCGAGATGGAGGGCTTGAGGGCGGCGCTTCCGGTTCTGTTGACGAAGGTGCCAAACCGGGCGCGGGTCGCGGGCTTGTATTTTGGCCGCGTGATGCAGCCTGCGATTCGCTTGCGCATCGCCAACGCTGCATTGGAGCAACACCTGACGGAAATCCCCAACGAGGGTGGGTTCTACAAGCGCCTTCGATCAGCCATCGACGCGGCTGATGTATTCAAGGAATTGCGCGAGCTCTTCGCCGTTCACGGCTTCCTGTTGTCCGTTCAGTCGCTCGAGAAGATCGAGCGGAGCCGGGAGGTCGAGATGGCTCAGCAAGGCGTCGACCCGAAGCAGTTCATCGAGCCCCCGCCCGAGAATGCTCAGATCCCGATCGGCGCCATCGTCTGGTTCGATCTCCAGCAGAAATAAAGACCCGGTGCGGGTGGAGATTCCGTCAACGCAGGCTTTGCGACGCAAAATCGGCCGCCAAATGATCGGGCCCGCGGATGATCCGCGGGCCCGTACTCATGGTTAGTTTTACGAAGCGTGGTCGGTATCACCACTTGCGACGCCGCATAGCCCCCAGTGCGATCAATCCGCTGCCCAGCAGCAGCAAGGTCGCCGGAACGGGAACCTCGTCATTCGGACCTGGGCCGCCGCAATTCGGATGCGTGCAAGTGTTGACGCCCGTATCCGGAACGACAACGAACTGATTGGTGTTCTCGGAACTACCGTGAAGCGGATTGCCGGAGTTCCAGATCGCTGCCCCGTTGCTGTCGGGGTTACCCTGCTTCAGATAGATGTCCCCCCAGACCGGGACACGGTTCGAGACGAAACTGAAGGTGAACGGGTTGAAATTGACCGTCGCGCTGGGCGTTAGCTTGACGCCCTGGATGGCCGAAGGCAGCAACGGATTGCTTGCCCCCGGGCCCGCGCTTGAAAATGAGCCGAAATCCGCCGTGGCATTGTTGGCGCCGAACTGGGCCGAGTTGAAGCAGAGACCCGCGGCCGTGCAGTTGTCGCTCAGATCAATAATGATATGGCTGAGCCCTGGCTGTGCCGAGTTATGGCTGAAGGTGTAAGTGTATTTGTATTCGGTCGCACTGACTGACGCGATGGACCAGCTCACTGAGGCGGTCGGATTGGCGTTGTTCACGAACCCCGCCAACCCGCCGTCCGCCAAGAACCGCGAGCCGGTCAGGTCGCCCGGAATGGTCACCGCTGTGGCATACACTGGCGCCGCGTCCGCACTGCCTAGCCCCACTAGGGCGAGCAGGACACCGGCGCTGAGCGCGTGCATCACGCGATTCGTTTCCTGTGTCATCGCTTCTTCCTTTCGTGTACCCCGGATTCCCATCCGCTCGGTTGGGTTCCGGCCGATCACGCTCCCAAGGCGAACTTCACTCGGATCTCACCCATACTAAGCAACGCGTGTGCCAAGGCATTGCAATCGCGATTTCTGTTGGGTTCTCTGTGGGTTGATACGGCGCCACCGCTCCCTCACTTGGTAGAAGTGTCAAGCTTTCGGACATCAAATCTGCTGAAAACTTACACAAGCCTCGCCCCGAGCAACGTCGATCCGGGCCCAGACCCTTCGCTGTTTCACTCGCCTCAGGTCAGCCGCGCAGCAGTTCATCCTTAAGAACTCAGCCGAAGATGAAGTCGGTGTTCAGCCAGACGTGACCGTTCGCGGCCGTGATCGTCGTGCCGTCATTGAGGGTGGCGAGCGTCACCGCGATCGTTGCCAGCTTCACGCCGGCAGTCAGCACGACCTTGTCGCCACCGCCGAAGTCGCTGATCGAGTCATTGCCGGAATGAATGCCGTAGACGAAGCGGTCGTCCCCGGCGCCGCCGGTGAGAACGTCGTTGCCGCGACCACCCCAGATCAGATTCCCGAGATCATTGCCGAACACCGAATCGTTGCCGTCGCCGGCATAGACCCGTTCGATCAGCGTATTCGCCGCGGTCGCCACTTGTTGACCGGCGATCTGCGAGAATGCGCCGCTGCGCAGATCGATCAGCGCGTCGCTGGTGAGGGCGCTGGCGTTGAGCGTGTCGTCGCCGCTGCTGTCGATGAGCGTGCGCCGCGCCGCATCGGCGGGCGCGTAGCGGGCGAACTCGTCGGTGTAGACATACACGTCATTGAACGTGACATCGTCGCCGAAGACGTTGATGCGCCACGAATTGAGCTTGCCGATCTCGCCGCCGTTGAGATCCTCGACCCGCAGCGTCCAGCTGCCCGTCGAGGATTCGCCCCAGAACTGGTTCGACACCAGGGAGAAGACGATGTTGTCCGTCGAAGTCGTGCCGCTTCCCGGGCGATCGATGAGATAGCTCTGGGTGCCGGTAGGGCTGATCAGGGCGACGCGAAGATCGCCGATGAAGCTGTGCTGCAGATCGAGCTCGACCTCGACCTTGTCGACATTCATCGCCCGCGTGATGTTGAGCGCGGAAGTGATGCCGACGGCCACGTTGTCCGGCACCGCGACGCCGGGAGCAGAGAATGCGGTCGCGACGTCCATCGTCGCGTAGGTGGCGCCCCCGCTCCAGGTCTCCGCGAGCCGCACCGCATCATGTGCGTCCACGAGCCCATAGCCGTAATCGGTCGAGGTGTGGAGGCCGCCACCGTTCCAATTGCGCGCGTGGTTCATCTGCCAGCTCGCGCGCGAAACATCGGTGATGTCGGCCGAGTAGGCGAGGATCTCCTGGACATCGCGATAGCCGAGCGCAGCATTCGCATCCAGCATCAGCGCGATCACGCCGCTGACGTTGGGCGCCGCGAACGAGGTGCCGTTGACCGACACGTAATCCCCACCGGACCAGCCGCCGCTGCCCACGATATCGGTCGTCAGGAGCCCGACACCCGGGGCCGAGACATGAACCGAGGCGCCCGGCGTGGAGGACCCGGCAACAATGCCGTTGGAATCTGTCGACCCGACCGCCGTCGAATAGATCGAGTTGGTGAAGTTGTGGTGGTTGGTATTGTCGCCGGCCCCGCGCCCATTGCCCGCCGCGAAGACATAGCTGGTCCCGAGCCCTCCGCGTCCGGTCGACACTCCGTTGAGCATCGCCGCTTCCGACGACGCCATCCCCCCGTTGAAATTATCCGAGAAGAAGGTCGAGTAGCCCCAGGAGTTATTGACGACGTCGACCGTCGCCGCGGCATTCAGCGCAGCGTCGATCTGAGCGGAGCTGCCGTTGGCGCCATAGCCGATCCGCAATCCGACCAGCGTCGCATCAGGAGCCACGCCGACTGTACCGGTACCGTTGTCGTCGGCGCCGATCACACCCATCACGGCGGTGCCGTGATTGTCGCCGGCCTCGGCACGCGCATCATTGTCCCCGGTGCGCAGATCGCGGTCGAGACTGGTGTTGTAGTTCTTGATCAGATCGACATGGCTGTAGTCGAAGCCATCATCGATCACGCCGACCTTGATCCCTGCGCCGCGGTACTCGGTCCACACCGATTGCACGTGGATGTCCTTGCCGCTGGCCGTGCCGAGATGCCATTGCGACGCGAGCAGATTGTCGCTCGGCGTCGGCATCAAGGGGCCGGGAGGCGCCTCGCTGGTAGGTGGTGGTGGTGGTGGTGGCGGTGGCGGTGGTGGCGGTGGCGGAGCTGGCGGTCCTTTCTTGCTCGCACGCATCGCTCCCAGCGCGTAGTCGTCGGTCACGTTCCAAGATCCAGTATGATCTTGCTGCCAAGTGTCTCTCGTGTGCGAACGACGCGCCATTGGCGAGCTCCTGATGATCTCTGATGTCTTGCTGATGCTGGATCGCAAGCGAAAAAGGCGCCGTTAATTCATCCCCGCAGAAACGATGCAAACCACACGCATCTCGGATGCGAATTCTCGTCGGTCATGAGTCGATAGGGCATCGGATCGATCCAGTTACGCGGGGCGTGCAACCCACCACGTCTGCCGCGAAACGCAGCAGTGACAATGCCGTGACTTCAGCCACGACAGGGCGAGCGACCGCTTCCCATGCCGAGGCTCATCGCCGCTCAAAGCTGCGCGCTGGGAATTCGAGGTGCGTGTCCCGGGCAATAACCGATCGCTGTCGATTTCGACGTATCTAATTTTTTGTGACGGCCTCACGCAACCACTAATCAAGGATCCGCCGAGCGACGCCACGTCAGGATGAATATCACCCATCACCGGTTGCGAGTTCCGTCTGCGTGCTTGATCTGATGGACTGGAGATGATCAACAGCACGCCGGGTGGTGAGAGCGACGCG
>JANNTF010000205.1:0-2366 GCA_031403455.1 Alphaproteobacteria bacterium
CGCATCTGGGAGCGCAGCCGGGTCACCGTGATGTTCGTCACGCACAGCGTCGAGGAGGCGGTGTTCCTCGCCGATCGCGTGATCGTGCTCACGCCGGGGCCGGGGCGCGTCAAGGCGAGCATCCCGGTGCCGATCGCACGGTCACGGCGCAGCTGGTCGACGCTCAACGCCGATGCCGAATTCGTGGCGCTGCGCGATCGCGTGCTCGGCCTGGTGCGCGGCGGGGCGGCATGATCCGGCCGATCGTGGCGACGCTGCTGGTGCTGCTCGCCTATGGCGGCTACGAGGCGTGGCTGACGCAAGGCGGCATCACGAAGCTGACAGCCGATGAGGTCGCGGCGCCGCGGGGGCATTACGAGATCATCGTCGATTTCGCGCCCGAGGCCTTCCACGTCACGCGCATGCAGGCGATCGGACGCCTGATCGAGGTCAAGGGCACATCGGTGTTTCTGATGGATGTCGATGCGGCGGATGCGCGCGAGCTGGCGCGCAACTATTGGATCAGCGACGTGAAGCGGTGGAAGGGATTGTGAGCGCGGCACCAAGCGCGATCGAACCCCCTCCCCCCTCGTGGGGGAGGGTCGGGGCGGGGGGCCGCGCGCGCTGGAAGAAACCAGCGAAGGGCGCGCTCGGCATCGCGCTGTTCTTCGCGGCGTGGCACGTCTCGGTGCCGCTGGTCGGGCTCGAGCCGTATTTCTATCCGCCGCCCGGAGATGTCTGGCGCGCGTTCAACGAGCTGATCGCGAAGGGGATCCTGCCGGTCTATCTGATCGACTCGATCGGGCGCTACGCCGCGGGCGTGAGCATCGGCACGGCGCTCGGCATCGCGGCGGGACTTAGCATCGGGCTCAATCGAATCGCCGATCGCCTGCTCTCGCCGGTGATCAATTTCCTGTTCGCGATCGTCGAAGTCGCATGGATCCCGATCTTCGTGATCTGGTGGGGCTACGGCTACAAGACGATCCTGATCGCGCTCAGCTACGTCGTGTTCTTCCCGATCCTCTACAACACGCTGGTCGGCGTGCGCACCGTGCCGCAGGTCTATCTCAACGCGGTGCGCTCGCTGGGCGCGTCGCCGTGGCAGCTGATCACCGAAGTCGTGCTGCCCGCGGCGCTGCCCAACATCATCACCGGGTTTCGAGTCGGCGCCGGCTTCGCGTTTCGCGGCCTGATCTTCGCCGAGATCGTCGCCGCCAAGACCGGCATCGGCTACCTGATCTTCGAAGGCGCGGCCAATCATCAGACGGCGCGCACCATCGTCGGCATGATCGTGATGGGGCTGCTGTGGCTGGCGATCGACTACGCCTATCTGAAGCCGCTGGAACGCGTGACCGTCGAGCGCTGGGGCTCGGTCACGACAGCCGAGGCGCGCGAATGAGCCTCGCCCGTCGCCTCGGCGATCCCGTGCTCGGCAGCCTGCCGTTCCTGGCCGCGCTCTGCGCCTGGCTCGTGCTGCCGCGGCTGATCGATTATCCGGCCTACATGCTGCCACCGCTCGAACAGGTCGGCGCGCGATTCCTCGAGTCGATGGGCGATGGATCTCTGGCCGGGCATGTGGCGGCGAGTCTCGAACGCCTCGCGATCGGCTTCATCCTGGGCAACGGGCTGGCGATTCCGCTGGGCATCGCGATCGCGCTCAACCGCCACGTCTCCGATCTGCTGCGCCCGCTGCTGACTTTCCTGCAATCGATCGCCGGCATCGCCTGGGTGCCGCTGGCGATCATCTGGTTCGGCATCGGCAAGGGCGCCGTCGTATTCGTGATCGCCAACACGATCTTCTTCGCCTCGATCTACAACACCGTCATCGGCGTGCAGGCGATCCCCAACGCGCTGCATCGCGCGGTGCGCAGCCATGGCGGCAAGGGCGTGCAGGTCTTCACCGAGCTGATCCTGCCCGGCGCCCTGGTCCAGATCATCCTTGGGCTGCGCACGTCGATGGCTTATGGCTGGCGCGCACTGGTCGCCGGCGAGATGATCGCGGGCACATCGGGGCTCGGCTACATGACCATCGAAGCGGTGCAGTGGTACAAGACCGAGACGATCATCATGGGGATGATCGTGATCGGGATTCTGTGGTTGCTGCTCGACCGGTTGTTCTTCGTGCCGCTGGAGCGCGCCACCATCGTGCGCTGGGGACTGATTCAACGATGAGACGAAGCGGCGTCGTCGGCGTCACCGTGATGCCGGAGTTCTTCCAGGTCGAGGGCGTCGAGCAGGTGCTCGACAATCTGCAGCGCCGCGCGATGGTCACCGCGATCGCGACATCGCCCTACGTGATGGCACCCTCGGTCGAAGGCAAAGGCGGGCGCGAACCGCCGATCGATGCCGGCGATCATCTGGTTCGGCATCGGCAAGGGCGCCGTCGT
>JANNTF010000206.1:0-12171 GCA_031403455.1 Alphaproteobacteria bacterium
AGCGCCATTCCTCAAGGTCGAAGCGACGAAATTCACCGAGGTCGGCTATGTCGGCCGCGACGTCGAGTCGATCGCGCGCGATCTGCTGGAGATCGCCATCGGCATGACGCGTGAGCGCCTGCGCAAGGATGTGCGCGCGAATGCCGAACTCGCGGCCCAGGAGCGCGTGCTCGACGCGCTGGTCGGCGACAGCGCTTCGGCGGAGACGCGGCAGAAGTTCCGCAAATTGCTGCGCGAAGGCACGCTCGACGAGCGCGAGATCGAGATCCAGGTCCAGGAGTCCGGCGGCGGCGTGCAGATGCCGACGATCGACGTGCCCGGCATGCCCGGCGCCCAGATGGGCATGCTCAATATCGGCGAGATGCTGGGCAAGGCGCTCGGCGGACGCGCCAAGCCACGCAAGACCAGCGTGCGCGAGAGCTACGAGATCCTGACCGCCGAGGAATCCGACAAGCTTCTCGATCACGACCGCGTACTGCGCGAAGCCAAGCTCGCGACCGAACAGAACGGCATCGTCTTCATCGACGAGATCGACAAGATCAGCTCGCGCGATGGCCGCTCCGGCGCCGATGTCAGCCGCGAGGGCGTGCAGCGCGACTTGCTGCCGCTGATCGAAGGCACGACGGTCGCGACCAAGCACGGGCCGGTGAAGACCGATCACGTGCTGTTCATCGCCTCGGGCGCCTTCCATACGGCCAAGCCTTCGGATCTGCTGCCGGAGCTGCAGGGACGATTGCCCATCCGCGTCGAGCTCAAGGGGCTTGAGCGCGAGGATTTCGTGCGCATCCTGCAGGAGCCGGAATACAGCCTGCTCAAGCAGTATCAAGCCTTGCTCCAGACCGAAGAAGTGACGCTGGACTTCACGCCCGACGGCGTGGCGGAGATCGCCAGCCTTGCGGCCGAGGTCAATCGCAGCGTCGAGAACATCGGCGCGCGGCGCCTGCACACGATCCTGGAGCGCCTGCTCGAGGAAGTCAGCTTCGCCGCGACCGATCAGCCGGGCACCAAACTGACCATCGATGCCGAGTATGTCCGCGTCAAAGTCGGTGACCTCGCCAAGAACGCCGATCTGAGCAAGTTCATCCTCTGAGCGGCGAGACCCGCCACTGAACCCGATATCCCGTCGTCCCGGCCCAAGTGAGCTGCGGGCGCAGGCTTCTCCGGACGCATCGCATGCCTGAGCGCGTCGCCCAGCTCGGAGCCACCAGCATGGCGCTCTTCGTCAAGACCGCAGCCTTTCACAGTAGATTAATCGATGCCCGGAGATACTCAGAGCTTGGGGTTGGAAGTGCATCGCGGTGGAATGGTCGCGGCGCGGACCGAATGATTGCTGCAGAGGATTTCGAGTACAAGGCGCCCAACCTCGAGGCAACGGAGAAAACATCATGAGAGTTTTTGCGACCACGCTTGCAATGGTCTTGGGGCTCGCCTCCCATGCGGCGGCCGAAGACACTCCCAAGAACTTGAACGGCGTCACTGTCGTATCCGCCCAGCAAGCGAAGGCTCTGCTGCGAGACGGCAGTGTGAGAATCTATGACGTGCGCAAGAAGGCCACGTTCGTGGAAGGGCATGTGCCGTCCGCAGCAAACGCCGCCCACGCCTACGATGACGCGGAGAATCGTCTCGATATGACCAAGCTCGGCGATACGCCGTCGACGCCGGTGCTGATCTACAGCCACGGTCCGGACGGCTGGAAGAGCTATTGGTCGGCAAAGAGTGCCGCGGCCGCAGGATTTACCACGGTCTACTGGATGCGCGGCGGCATGGTGGAATGGGAAGCAGAGAGGTTGCCGATGGGCCGGTGATTGCCGCGTCGACACTCGCGCGAATTAGGCGAGCCCTCAGGAGCATCCAGGGGCGAGCCGTTGTGATCGCCTTGGGCTTCATGCTCGCGGTCTGCGCTCAGCAGGGCGCGTTCATCTACTCGGTCGGCAGGAGCGGTACGCTCATCCGAGACATGGCGCACGACCAGGCGGCGACGGAAGCGCTCGACGCATTGTCCGACTCGGTTCGCGAGTTCGGCTATCGGCTGATCGGGACTCATGGCGGGATCTATGCCGCGCCCAGCACCTCGCAACGCGTCGTCGCCCTTGCCGAACGGATCCAGGGTGCATGGCAGCGGGTCAGGGAAGCCCTGCCGATCCAATCGGACAGCAGGGTGCTCGACGACGCCGAGGCCGCGATCGTGCGACTGCCCGAGTTCGCCGGGAACGTGCGTTCGGCCCTCGCCGGCCTCAATCCCAGACTTTCGGAAGCGGAACGCCTTCGCGTCGAGCGCATGCATGACGAGTGGCTCGACATTCTCGTCCCACTGCGCCGCCATGAGGAAGCGCTCCGCGCCCATGTCGGTGCGCGCGCGAAGCGCGGTCTCGAGAGCATCGAAGCGACCGAACGCCTGCTCGCGTGGGTGTCCGGCATCGCGTTGGTTGCCGGTCTGGTCGCGATCATGTTGGCCTGGACGATGCTGGCGACCTGGATCGCACGCCCGACTTCACGTCTGGCCGGTGTCATAGGTCGGCTGGCAGCCGGCGATCTCGACACGACGGTTCCCTACGCGAACCGCGGCGACGAGATCGGCGAAATCGCCCGCGCCGTCGCCGTGCTCCGCCAGAATGCGCGCGACAAGCAGGAGCTCGAGCAGCGCGCGAGCCTGAGCATCGAGCGGGAGCGCGAGGCGGCGTCACTGCAGAAGCGCGTGCTGTCGATCGCAGCGCACGAGTTCCGCACGCCGCTGACCATCATCGACGGGGCCGCGCAGCGCCTGCTGCGCAACGCGAGCGACGCCAATCCCGCGGAGCTGCGCAATCGGGTCCAGCGGATCCGCGCGGCCGTCGCGCGAATGTCGCAACTCATCGACATGACTCTCGATTCGGCGCGCCTTGGCGAGGGGCAGCTCGCGCTGGAGCTGGCGCGGCTCGACCTCGTGGCGCTCGTCGCCGCGACGTGCAAACGCCAGCAGGTCATCTCGCCGGACTTCGACATTCGCATCACGAGCGGCGCCGCGAGTCTCGAGGTCGAGGCCGACGCGCGCCTGCTCGAACAGGTCTTCACCAACCTGGTGAACAACGCCGTGAAGTATTCCGGCGCCAGCCGCCGCATCGAGGTCGCTATCCTCTGCGAGGAGCCGCACGCGTCGATCTCGATCCGCGACTTCGGTATCGGCATTCCGGCCGACGAGATCCCCAAGCTGTTCACGCGCTTCTTCCGCGCGAGCACTGCCAAGGGCCTTCCCGGAACGGGCATCGGGCTCAACCTCGTGAAAGAGCTGGTGGAGCTTCACGGCGGCAACGTTGCCGTCACGAGCCAACTGGGACAGGGCACGACGTTCGAAGTCTCGCTCTGCATCAAGCCGGCGCGCGCGCACGCCCCGACCGTGGCCTAACGCCCGGAGACACCTCCCCATCCACTGGGCGATGCATTCCGCCCCGGCTCTGCTACTTTGGCGGGCGAAGTAACGGGGAGGGGACCTCGACACATGCCGAAGGACAAAGCTGGGCATCGCCCGTCCACCGGGCTGGATCACACCACCATGCTGATCGAGGCCGAGCGTCTGCTCGAGCACGCGAGCGGCGGCGCGACGAATCACGAGATCCTCCCGAATCTGCCCGACGGTACCGTCGATGCCGTGTTGACGATGCGCGACGAGCTGAACGCGGGCAGCGTCTCGACCGAAACCGAGCTGCGGTTCTTCGTCGCGCGCGCCACGCTCGGCAAGGCCGCCTGGCCGGCGACCATCGACAGCCTCTCGTGCTACGCCAGCGGCGAAGCCGTACGGCTCTATCGCGAGCTGCGTGTCGCCGGCGTGATCATCTTCGTGCTGCTCGTGGTCGGTTTTCTCGGCTTCAGCCTGCTCAGCCAATCCCTGCGCACGGTCGAGCTGCTCAATGCGGAGATCGACAAGCTGAGCCAGGAAGCGCCGGCCCTGCGCGAGGCCGGCAATTGCGACCGCCTCGTCGGCATCAACTACCAGACCAATCTGCGCAAGGAGAAGATCCTGCTCGCCTATGGCGCGGCGCAGGCTACCAGCGTGACGCTTGCCTTCCCGACCCTCGTGGCCAGCGACTGGCGTCGACAGCTCGCGATCGAACTCTATGCCGAGCAGATGCAGAGCGAGATGGTCAACGGCAAGCCGAGCTGCAGGGAACCGCCCGCGCAATTGGCCGGCGGCACGGTCGACGCTTCGGTCGGTGGCGAGAACGAGGCCTATCAGCGGCGCGTGCGCTGCTGGAATGTGCAGCACAGCAACGCGCCTCATCCGCTCGCGCCGCCGAACATCGATTGCGGCATGCAGGAGGTCGAGCAAACCAGCCGCGCGGTGCACTGGACCTACAGCTCGCTCGTTCTGCCGATGCTGTTCGCCACCTATGGCGGGCTGGTCGCGGCGCGACGGCGCGCCTTGTGGCGGCTGCGTCAACGCACGCTCACCACCGATCGCGCGCGCGGCTATTGGCTGCGCATCGGCATCGGTGCGTTTTTCGGCGGCTTCCTCAGCCACGTGCTGCCGACTTTCGTCGGGGATCCGCTGGTTGCGAAGCTGCCGCCCTTCGCCATCGCCTTCCTCGCCGGCTACAAGATCGAGGCGCTGCTCGACATGCTCGACAAAGTCCTCAACCCCGAGGCCAAGCGCGATCAGGCCATCAAGGCGGGATAGATCCTCACCCGTCAGGGCAAGGCGTCGAGCGCATCGGCGAGGCCTGCATTCTCGACGCGCCCGACGATGCGATCGGCGGCGTGCTGGACATGCGCTGGCGCGTTGCCCATCGCGATGCCGAGTCCGGCGGCGCGGATGAGCTCGAGATCATTGTCGCCGTCGCCCACCATCGCGACCTGCGCGAGACCGCTGAGTCCATAATGGTCCGCCATCCAGGTGGCGGCCGAAAGCTTGGACACGCCGCGCGGCGTCACCGAGGTGAAGTTGCATTCCGGCAGATTGGGGCTGGTCGCTTCATGCAGATCGACATCGTCCATCGCCAGCATTGCCGCGCGCGCGCGCTGCCACGCGGCGCCGTCGCGCGTGACGAATTGCGCGCGCACGGTCGTGCCCGGCGCCGTCATGAGGTCGACGATCTCCGCCTTGCGCCCGAGGATGCGCTGATGCGTGGCGATGTCTTGGGTCTCGCGCCGAATGAAAAAGCCGCCCTCGGCGGTATAGAGTTCGAGTTCGAGATCCTCGCTGCTGGCGAGATCGACGATCCGGCGTTGCGCCTCTCGGGCCAGCGTCGCCGTGCGCTTGACCGCGCCATCGCCGCCGACAATCACCGCGCCTGAATCGAAGATATGCAGGCCCTTGGGATCGAGGCGCTGCGCGTAGCCGAGTGCGACCCCCGCACCAGAGCGGCCGGTGCAGATCGCGAGGTGAAGGCCGCGGGCTCGGGCCTTCTCGGCCGCCTCCCAGACGCGCGGGTGAACGCCGTCCGCGCTGTAGAGCGTACCGTCGACGTCGATGAGAACGAGCTTGATCATGGGGCGCGCAACATAGTCGCGCGCCCCCGATCCTGCCACGGAGATCGTATCGCGATCCTCAGCCTGCGCGCGGCGCGACCTGGCCGTCATGCTTCTGGCGATAGATCCGCTTCGACTGCGTGTTCTGCGTCTTGGTGATGTGACGGCGCTCGTGTTTGGTGACCGTGCCGTCCGCCTTCGCGCGGTTCTCCATCCGATTCACGCGGGTCTGGCCCTTCTCGACTCGGCGAGTCTCCTTCTTGTTGAGCTGGCCCGACGAGACGCCCTGGTCGATGCGCTGCTCCTGGTTCGACTGGCGCTGATCGATGCGTGGCGTGGTCTGCGCGCCGGCGATCGTCGGCACCACAATCAGCGCGATCAGCGCGGCGGCAAGAATGGAACGAGACATGCGATTGCTCCTGCGTTGTGCGAGCCACCCGGCGGATCCGTGTGCTGCCCGATACAGGTATCAACGCGCGGCACCGCGTGATCCTTCGCCGGCGTTCGATTAAATCGCCGTCATCTCGCGTTCATGCGTGGCGTAATCCTGGTCTTGCCGTCCGCGGGTCGGCGGACGAGGATGCCCGCGCATGACCGCCCTGCCCGATCCGCTCGCCGCCTTTCGCCTCGACGGCCGCACCGCTTTGGTGACCGGCGCGCGGCGCGAGATCGGCCGCGCCATCGCCGTCGCGCTGGCGGCGCAAGGCGCGCGCGTCGCGATCCATCACACCGGCAGCGCGGAGGAAACGCGCGACGCCGACGATGTCGTCGCCGAGATCTGCGCTGGCGGTGCGCAGGCCGCCGGCTTCGCCGCCGATTTCACCAAGGACGGCGCAGCGGAGCGCCTCGCCGTCGAGGTGCTCGCCGCGTTTGGTCGCGTCGACATCCTCGTGTTCAACGCGTCGATCGAGATCCTGGAATCATGGCAGACAATCAGCCGCGCCACCTTCGACACGCAGATCCAGGTCAATCTATGGGCCACACTCGCGCTGATCCAGGCGCTGGTCCCCGGCATGGTCGAGCGGCGCTGGGGACGCGTGGTGACGATCGGCAGCATTCAGCAGGAACAACCGCATCCACAGATGCTGGTCTATGCCGGCAGCAAGTCGGCGCAGCACAACTGGGCGATCAATCTCGCGCGTCAGCTCGGCGGCACCGGCGTCACCGTGAACAATCTGGCGCCGGGCGTGATCGCCACGGCGCGCAATCGCGATCAGCTCGCTCGCGATGGCGGTCAATTGGTCGCGCGCGTTCCGGTCGGGCGGGTCGGGCGACCCGATGATCTGGTCGGCGCGGCGCTTCTGCTGTGCTCCGACGCCGGCGCCTATATCCACGGCGCCAATCTGCTGGTCGATGGCGGCCGCGCCATCTCGTGAACGCTACAGAACCCGACCCCCATCGACGACCAGCACCTGGCCCGTGACCATGGCGGCGCCGGCGATGAAGAACAGCACCGCATCGGCGATGTCCTCGGGCGTGCAATTGCGCTTGAGCAGGGCGGCGTCAGCGGTGGCGCGCTTGCGGGCCTCGGGCCATGGCGCGGTCCAGGCGGAAAGCACCAGGCCGGGCGCGATCGCGTTGACCCGCACATCGGGCGCCAGAGCACGCGCGAGATTGCGCGTCAGGCTGACCACGCCGGCCTTGCTCGCGCCGTAGGCCATGCTGCTGCCGGGCTGACTCAGGCCGGCGACCGAGGCGAAGTTGGTGATGCCGCCGCGCGCCGCCTTCAACGCCGTGGCTGCCGCGCGCGAACACACGAATGTGCCGCGCAGATTGGTCGCCAGCACGGCGTCCCAGAGCGCATCGGTGACGGCGTCGAGATCCTCGATCTTCACCGGCTCACGCACGCCCGACGTGCCGGCATTGTTGACGAGATGATCGAGGCCCCCGAGCGCGTCGATCGCATCGCCAACCATGCGCGCAGCCGCGGGGTGATCCGCGACATCGCCTGGTGCCGCGACGACATCGAAGCCGTCCTGCCGCAACTCCGCCACGGCGGCGGGTCCACGCGCGTCATCGGGCAGATGATTGAGCGCGACTTTCGCGCCAGCACGCGCCGCGACCCGCACGCAGGCGAGTCCGATTCCCGACGACGCGCCGGTCACCAGCACGCGCCGTCCGCGAAGATCCGCTGTGATCATGATCGTCCTTTCAGATGTCGCCGATCTGGCGCAGATGGCGTTTGAGCGAGAGCAGCCGCGCATCGCGCGCGCGGAACAACTCATCGGGCGTGCGGCCGCCATAGTCGAAGAAGCCGCGCCCGGCCATCACGCCGCTGCGGCCTTCGGCGACCAACCGGTCCAGGGTCTCGCTGCGCTCGCGCTTGGGCGCCGGCTCCACACTCTGGTTCGCGAACGCGCGCTGCGTGATCACGAGCCCCGTGAAATCCGCCTTCTTGAGATGGCCGAGCACGGGGATGCGCAAGGCCAGGCCGTGGATCACCGCATCGTCGATGTCCTGCGCCGAGGCATAGCCCTCGTCGAGGAGCTGGAAGACCTCGCGGCTGATCGCCGCCTGGATCAGGTTCGCGACATACCCGGGAATGAAGCGCTTGAGCACGACCGGCTTCTTGCCCCAGCCGGCATAGAGCGCGCGCAGCGTCTCGATCGCGGCGGGATCGGTCGCCGAACCGCCGACGAGATCCACGAGATCGACGATGTAGGGCGGCGTGTACCAATGCGCGATCAGCGTCGTGCGCGCGCGCGCCGCCGGCACGAGAGGAAACACGTCGAGATAGCTGGTGTTGCTCGCGATCAGCGCATGAACCGGTGCATGCGAATCGATCGTGGCGAAGACCTCGCGCTTGACCTGCGGATCCTCGACCACCGCTTCCACGATCAGGTCGGCGTCGATCACGGCGTCGCGGATCGCCGCGGTGGTGCGGATGCGCGCTTGCGCTTCAGCCGCCGCGTCGGGTTTCACCTCGCCGGCTTCGACGAGCGTGGCGAGCGCCGCCGCGATCAGCCCGGGCGCCTTGGCGAGCGCGGCGGGCACGACATCCTGCATGGCGACACGCGTGCCGCCGAGTGCATGGACGAGGGCGAGCGCGTGGCCCATGAGGCCCGCGCCCAGAACGGCGACAGTTTCGATCGGCTTGGTCATGAGTCTCCCGACATCAGGCTTGGAGCGCGAGGGATTCTAGACGACGCGGCGGCGCGCTTCCGTCACGGGTTTCAACCGCCGCCGTCGCGGCCGCACGAGACGCGCCTTCTGCTCGCGTGCGGGCTCGGCCTCGAGCAGACCCGCGAGCCGCTCGACCAGCGCATCGTCGAGCGTACCGATGCGCGCGGCGAGCAGATTGGCGAACTCGGTGGCGCGTGCCGACAAGCCGCGGGTATCGACGGTGATCTTGGGATGCGAGACCTGGGCGAGTCGATGCATCTCCTCGTAATCGTCCCAGATCAGATGGAAATACTCGCAGATCTGGACGACCAGCGCCGGCGTCGGCCGGCCGCGATGCCCGTGTTCCAGCGCCGAGAGATAGGCGGGCGAGAGCTGCAGATCCGACGCCATGCGCTTGAGCGCGATGCCGCGCGCGCGCCGGATCTCGCGCACTTTCAGACCGAACGGCGTCATGCAGCACGCTGCCGGCGCAGATAGACGTACCAGGCGCCGCCGCCGCCATGCTTGGCATGCGCCGGTTCGACGCGCAGAACGCGCGCCGTGTGCGGCCCCTCGGCGAGCCAGCGCGGCATCATCTGGCGCATAACGCCATCGCCGCCGCCGCCCTTGCCCGAGATCACCAGCCGCGTGCGCGCGCCGCGCGCAACGGCCTGATCGATGAAGTGATCGAGCGCGCGATGCGCCCGCGCCTGCGTCAGGCCATGGAGATCGAGCCGCCCGTCGATCGGCATCTCCCCACGCGTGATCTTGCCGAGGGTGGATTTGTCGATCGCGTTCGAGCCCGGCGCTCCCCCCACCCCAACCCTCCCCCGCGAGGGGGGAGGGGGCTGGTCGAGCTGGGGGGAACTGACTCCCTCCCCCCTCGCGGGGGAGGGCTGGGGTGAGGGGAGAGCGTCACCACCGCGCAACGGCACGACGTCGCGCATCGCGTACGACCAGATCGTACGCTCGTCGTCGCTCAGCGCGCGCGCGCGCTTACGCGAGCTCAGCATCCTCGACGACGATCAGATGCAGCCGGCGTGGACCATGCGCGCCCATTTCCATCTTCTGTTCGATATCGCCGGTGCGCGACGGGCCGGTGATCAGATTGACCGTGCGCGGCATGCTCGCCGCGGCGAGTTCGCCCGCGACCGTGCCGCGCAGCTTCGCCCAGGCATCCTCGAGCGGACCGACCACACGCGACGCCGGCAGTACCACGACATGCGTGTCCGGCAGGAAGTTCATCGTCGATGGCGACAGCGCACCCGAGGGGATCATCAGCGTCGCCGTCTCGGCGACACCCGCGAGCGCCGAGGTGACGCCGACGCCTTCCGCGCCGGATGGCTTGCCGCGTGCGATCTCCAGCATCGGCGCGCGCGCCCAGGGCACGCGATCGAGCGTGGGATCGGGCGACATCTCGACTTGCGATGGCAGATTCTGACTCTTGAGATAGCGCGCGAGTTCCGCCGGCACGTCGCCGAGCGCGGCCACCCGCGCGACACTGCACTGCACGGCCAGCGCCTGCTTCTCGAACAGATCGATCAGAGCGGCGCGATCGAGATCGCGCGCGCGTGCCGGGATCGGGCCGCGCGCCTGGCCCGCGAGCCGCGCTTCGAGCTCGGCCACACGCGGCGGCGGCAGGGTCTCGCGCTTGAGCGATGTGCGGATGCCCGCGAGGATCTGACTGCGCGCGGCGGTCATGTCCGGCTCTTCGCGCGCTGACGCTGCGCCCATTGCGCCTGGAAGGTCTGGCCTTGCGGGGCGGGAAACTCGCGCGTCGCGGTCCAGCCGCCGGCGAGCGGCAGGTTGAAGAAGCTGCCCTGCCGGCGCCCGAGCAGCCCGAGCACGCGCATCGCCGTCGACGCCAACACGTGATAGAGCGCCGGGCGCTTGGCGATCCACGCCCAGATGCCGAGGCCGAGCCGGGCGGCTTTCGGCGTCAGGTTCTTCTGCCACTCGCGCACGCGGTAATGCCGCATCATCTTCGGCAGCGGGATATGCATCGGGCAGACGCTCTCGCATTTGCCGCAGAAGGTCGACGCGTTGGGCAGATGCTTCGCGTTCTCGACGCCGATCAGGCTCGGCGTCAGCACCGCGCCCATCGGCCCGGGATAGACCCAGCCATACGCGTGGCCGCCGACCGCGGCATAGACCGGGCAGTGGTTCATGCAGGCGCCGCAGCGGATGCAGCGCAGGATGTCCTGGAACTCCGTGCCCAATAGCGCCGAGCGGCCGTTGTCGAGCA
This sequence comes from Alphaproteobacteria bacterium, assembly GCA_031403455.1. Taxonomy (GTDB): domain Bacteria; phylum Pseudomonadota; class Alphaproteobacteria; order CACIAM-22H2; family CACIAM-22H2; genus CAIOSQ01. The sequence goes on from JANNTF010000206.1 coordinate 10,790, forward strand.
GCACGACGTGATACTCGCTCGGTCCATCGAGATCGGCCGCGCGCTTCGGCCCGGTCGAGAAGGTCGTATAGACCGACATTTCCTGGCCGGTCGCCGAGCGGCCGAGCACGCGCAGAATGGTCGACGCGTCTTCGAGCGTCGGCACGATCTTCTCGAGACTGGCGATCACGACATGCGCCTTGGGCAGCAGCTGCGTGAGATCGCCGTTGCCCTCGTTGGTGACGATGACGCTCGAGCCGGTCTCGGCGATCAGGAAATTGGCGCCGGTGATTCCGACATCGGCCTGGAAATAGCGCTGGCGCAGGATCGCGCGCGCCTCGGCCACCAGCGTCGCCGGCTCCGTGAGGTCGCGCTTGGCGTCGAGATGCGTGTGCTCGCGGCGGAAATCCGCCTCGATCGCCGCCTTGGTCAGATGCACGGCCGGCGCGATGATGTGCGAGGGCGTCTCGTTGCGCAGCTGGATGATGTATTCGCCCAGATCGGTCTCGACCGGCTCGATGCCGTTGGCTTCGAGGAAGCCGTTGAGCCCGATCTCCTCGGAGATCATCGACTTGCCCTTGGTCACGATCTTGGCGTCGAGGCGGCGGCAGATGCCGAGGATGATCGCGCGCGCCTCGTCGGGCGTGCGCGCCCAATGCACATGGCCGCCGGCCTCGCGCACTCGCGCCTCGAAGCGCTCGAGATACCAGTCGAGATTCTCGAGCACGTGGTTCTTGATGTCGCGCGAGCGATCGCGCAGGGCGTCGAACTCGGGCAGCTTGGCGATCGCTTCCGAGCGCTTGGTCGGAAACCCGACTTTCATCTTCGCGAGCGCGGATTGCAGCGTCGGGTTGGCGAGCCCGTCATGCGCGTTCGCCTTGAAGGCGTTGGACGTCGCGTGGATCATGCCGATTCCCCGATCGGCGGCACGTCCCCGGTCATGCCGGCGAGCACTTCGGCGACGTGACGCACCTTGACCGGCCGCGCGCCCTCCTCCATCGCCAGCCGCTTGAGCTTGCCCGCCATGTTCATCAGGCAGCCCATGTCGCCGGCGAGCAATGTGCCCGCGCCCGTCTTCAGGATGTCGGTCGCCTTCTCCCCGACCATCTTGTCGGAGATCTCCGGATATTTGACGCAGAACGTGCCGCCGAACCCGCAGCAGGCTTCGGGATCCGCGAGGTCGCGCAGGTTCAGCCCGCGCACCGCGCGCAGCAGCAATCGCGGTTCCGCGACCGATTTCATCTCGCGCAGGGCCGAGCAGGAATCGTGGAATGCAACCGTGCCGTCATGCTCTGCCGTGATCGCGAACGCCGCCTCGCGGTGAACCAGGAACTGCGTCAGCTCGAAGGTCTTTGCGGCCAGCTTGTTCGCGCGCATTGCCCAATCGGGATCGGCGGCAAACA
>JANNTF010000207.1:0-4967 GCA_031403455.1 Alphaproteobacteria bacterium
CGTAATTGGCGATCGCCATGGTGCGGTACATCTCCTCAACCTGGGCCACGGTGAGACCCACGCCATGCAGCACGTCTTCGCGGTCGACGCCGTCGACATGCTTGGCACGCATGTAGACGCGCATCGCCGCCATGCGCTCGAGACCGAGCACCAGGGGCACCTCGTCACCCGCGGTCAGTAGATTGGCCAGGTACCGCACGGGAATTCGCAGACTGCGAATGTCCGGCAACTCATTGGCCATCGCGATCTTGCCGGCATCCGCTGCTGCGGTGATCGGTGAGAGCGGCGGCACGTACCAGACCATCGGCAACGTGCGGTATTCCGGGTGCAGCGGAAAGGCGATGCGCCAATCGACGGCCATCTTGTAGGTCGGCGAGCCGCGCGCCGCCGTGAGCCAGGCTTCGGGCACGCCATCCGCACGCGCCTGGACGATGACCGCAGGATCGTTGGGATCGAGGAACAACGAGAGCTGGGCGGGATAGAGCTTGTGCTCGTCCTCGATTGCCGCGACTTCGGCGATACGGTCGGCGTCGTAGAGCAGGACACCGAGATAGCGGATGCGGCCGACGCACGTCTCCGAGCATACCGTCGGCTCCCCCGCCTCGATGCGCGGATAGCAGAAGATGCATTTCTCGGCTTTGCCCGATTCCCAGTTGTAATAGATCTTCTTGTACGGACAGCCGGACACGCACATGCGCCAGCCGCGGCATTTGTCCTGATCGACGAGGACGATGCCGTCCTCCTCGCGCTTATAGATCGAGCCCGACGGGCAGGCCGCGACGCAGGCCGGATTCAGGCAATGCTCGCAGAGCCGAGGCAGGTAGAACATGAAGGTGTTCTCGAACTGCCCGTAGATCTCCTTCTGGATGTTGTCGAAATTCTTGTCCTTCGAGCGCTTGGCGAATTCGGTGCCGAGGATCTCTTCCCAGTTCGGGCCCCAAGCGATCTTCTCCATTCGCTCGCCGGTGATCAGCGAGACCGGGCGCGCCGTCGGCATCGCCTCGGACTCCGGCGCCGAGTGCAGGTGCTCGTAATCGAACGTGAACGGTTCGTAGTAGTCGTCGATCTCCGGCAGATTCGGATTGGCGAAGATGTTGGCCAGCACACGCCACTTGCCGCCGATGCGCGGCACGAGCTTGCCCGATCGCGTCCGCCGCCAGCCGCCCTTCCAGCGCTCCTGGTTCTCCCACTCCTTGGGATAGCCGATGCCAGGCTTGGTCTCGACATTGTTGAACCAGGCGTATTCGACGCCCTCACGACTGGTCCACACGTTCTTGCACGTGACCGAGCAGGTGTGACAGCCGATGCATTTGTCCAGGTTGAGGACCATCGCGATTTGAGCACGGATTTTCATCGTCGATTTCCTTCACTCGGCCGCAGTGGCGCGGGGGCCGTCGAGCCAGTCGGTACGGGCCTGCTTGCGCACGATCACGAACTCGTCGCGGTTGGTACCAATCGTGCCGTGATAGTTGAAGCCGTAGCTCAGCTGAGCGTACCCGCCGATCATGTGCGTCGGCTTGGGACAGGTGCGCGTCACTGAGTTGTGGATGCCGCCGCGCGCATGCGTGATCTCGCTGCCCGGCACGTTCACGATCTTTTCCTGCGCGTGGTACATCATGACCATCCCCTCGCGCACACGCTGACTGACGACCGCTCGCGCGACGAGCGCGCCGTTGACGTTGAACGCCTCGATCCAGTCATTGTCCTCGACACCGATCTTCTTGGCGTCGACCTCGCTCAACCAGACCACCGGTCCGCCGCGCGAGAGCGTGAGCATCAGGAGATTGTCGGTGTAGGTGGAGTGAATGCCCCATTTCTGGTGCGGCGTGATGAAGTTCAGCACGAGCTCCTCGTTGCCGTTGGAGCGCGTACCGAGCATCGGAGCGATCGTCTTCGTATCGATCGGCGGCTTGTACAGGCATAGGCCTTCGCCAAACGCCAGCATCCAGGGATGATCCTGATAGAGCTGCTGGCGCCCGCTCAGCGTGCGCCAGGGGATCAGCTCATGAACATTTGTATGCCCAGCATTGTAACTGACGTGTTCGGACTCGATGCCCGACCAGATCGGCGAGGAAATGATCTTGCGCGGCTGCGCCTGCAGATCCCGGAATCGGATCTTGTCGTCCTCGCGCGAAGTCGCGAGATGCGTGTGGTCGCGGCCCGTCGTCTTCGACAAAGCCTCCCAAGCCTTGACGGCGACGCGGCCGTTCGTCTCCGGCGCGAGCGAGAGAATCACCTCCGCCGCATCGATGTCGCTGTCGATCCGCGGCAGCCCCTTGGCCACGCCTTCCTCGGTCACGACGTGGTTGAGCCCCTTGAGGAACGTGACTTCCTCCTCGGTGTTCCACGCCATGCCCTTGCCGCCATTGCCGAGCTTGCTCATCAAGGGGCCGAGGGCCGTGAACTTGCGGTAGGTATTCGGAAAGTCGCGCTCGATCACCACCATCGACGGCGCCGTCTTGCCGGGGATCAGGTCGCATTCGCCCTTGCCCCAATCCTTCGGCTCGAACGCCTGCGCCAGTTCGCCCGGCGTGTCGTGCATGATCGGCGTGAGGACGAGTTCCTTCTCGACGCCGAGATGACCCTTACAGGCTTCCGAAAATTGCCGCGCGATGCCCTTGAAGATCTCCCAATCGCTACGCGACTCCCAGGCCGGGTCCACCGCTGCGGAGAGCGGATGGATGAAGGGATGCATGTCCGACGTGTTGAGGTCGTGCTTCTCGTACCAAGTCGCCGTCGGCAGCACGATGTCGGAGTACATGCATGTCGTTGACATGCGGAAATCGAGCGTCACGAGAAGGTCGAGCTTGCCTTCGGCGCCGTGCTCGTTCCACTTCACCTCGTTGGACGCCGCCAAGCCTTCGGCGCCGAGATCCTTGCCTTGCACGCCATGCTGGGTGCCGAGCAGGTATTTCAGGAAGTACTCATGGCCCTTGCCGCTGGAGCCCAGCAGGTTCGAGCGCCAGACGAAGAGATTGCGCGGCCAATTCGCGGGGTCGTCCGGGTCGGTGCAGCTCAGCTTGAGATCGCCGCTCCTGAGGCGATCGACGGCGTAAGGCACCGGCTCCTGGCCGGAAGCGATCGCATCGCGCGCGATCTTCAACCCACCGCCAGCAAGTTGCGGCGCCGACGGCAACCACCCCATGCGTTCGGCACGGATGTTGAAGTCGATCAGGCTGCCGCTCAGCGAGTCCGGCGCCAGCGGCGACAGCAGTTCGGAGACGGTGACGCGCTCGTAGCGCCATTGGTTGGTGTGCGCGTAGAAGAACGACGTCGAGTTCATCTGCTTGGGCGGGCGATGCCAGTCGAGTGCGAAGGCGAGCGGCGTCCAACCCGATTGCGGCCGCAGCTTCTCCTGGCCGACATAGTGGGACCAGCCGCCACCGGACTGCCCGATACATCCGCACATCACCAGCAGATTGATGATGCCGCGGTAGTTCATGTCGGCGTGATACCAGTGGTTCACCGCGGCGCCGAGAATCACCATCGACTTGCCATGGGTCTTGTGCGCCGTCTCGGCGAATTCGCGCGCCACGGCGATCACGTCGCCGCGCTTCACCGAGGTGATCTTCTCCTGCCAGGCCGGCGTGTAGGGAACGTCGTCATCGAAACTCGCCGCGACGTTGCCGCCCCCAAGCCCGCGATCAACGCCGTAATTGGCGAGGAAGAGATCGTAGACGGTGGCGAGCAGCGCCTCGCCGTCCTTCAATGCCACGCGCCTCACCGGCACATTGCGCATCAGAATGGAGCCATGGTCCGTATGTGTGAAATGCTCATGGACGATGTTGCCGAAATACGGAAAGGCGACCGCCGCAACCTCGTTACCGGACCCGAGCTGCGTCAGGCGCGGTTTGAACTCCGCTCCGCTCGCCGCATCGCGCGTCTCGAGATTCCATTTCCCCTTTTCGCCCCAGCGGAAGCCGATCGACCCCGTGGGCACGACGATCTCACCCGACGCATCGTCGATGGCGAGCGTCTTCCAATCCGGATTGTTCGCCTCGCCCTTCCCGTCGACGAGATCAGAGGCGCGCAATTGCCGTCCGGCAACCAGCCGGCCGTCCTTCTTCTCCAGTCGCACGAGCATCGGCATGTCGGTGTAGCGGCGACAGTAATCGTCGAAATAGGCGCTGCGTCCCTTGGCGTGGAACTCGGTCAGGATCACGTGGCCCATCGCCATCGCGAGCGCGGCGTCGGTGCCCTGCTTGGGCGCGAGCCATATGTCGCCGAATTTCGACGCCTCCGAATAATCCGGCGTCACCGTGACGATCTTGGCGCCCTTGTAGCGGACCTCCGTCATGAAATGGGCGTCCGGCGTGCGCGTCTGCGGCACGTTGGAGCCCCACATCATGATGAAGTGGGAATTGTACCAATCAGCGGATTCCGGCACGTCCGTCTGCTCTCCCCAGGTCTGCGGGCTCGACGGCGGCAGGTCGCAGTACCAATCGTAGAAGCTCATGCACACGCCGCCGATCAGACTCAGGTAGCGCGAGCCCGCGGCGTAGCTCACCATCGACATCGCCGGGATCGGCGAGAAACCGATGATGCGATCGGGGCCCCAATTCTTGGCCGTGTGTACGTTGGACGCAGCGATCAGCTCATTGGCCTCCTCCCAGCTCGTACGCACGAAACCGCCAAGGCCGCGGACCTGCTGGTACTCGCGCCGCTTCACCGGATCCGCGACGATCGACTTCCAAGCGAGAACGGGATCCGCATGCTCCTTGCGTGCGGCGCGCCACAGCTTCAGCAGTCGCCCGCGCATCAGGGGATATTTCAGGCGATTGGCCGAGTAGAGATACCAGCTGTAACTCGCGCCACGCGAACAGCCGCGCGGCTCGTGGTTCGGCAGATCGGGCCGCGTGCGCGGATAGTCGGTCTGCTGCGTCTCCCAGGTGACGATCCCGCCTTTGACGTAGATCTTCCACGAGCACGATCCCGTGCAATTCACGCCATGCGTCGAACGCACGATG
>JANNTF010000208.1:0-2059 GCA_031403455.1 Alphaproteobacteria bacterium
CGACGTCGTCATAGGGCGCGTCGGCGACGCCGCGCGCCTTGGCGATCGGCACCATCATCGGCGTGCGCTGGTCGATCGCGACCATCTTCCACAGGCCCTTCGAGTCGGCGAGACGGCGCATCCCCCAGAGTTTGCCGGGCGACAATTTCATTGTTGTTCTCCATGTAAGAGTTTCTCGACTGCGGCGGGATCGGGCATGCCGTCCCATCCTTCGCCGCGTTCGGCCTTGATCGCCGCCGCGGCGGCCGCATAGCGCATCGCCGCCGCGATCGGGCGCTGTTGCGCGATCGCGAGGGCATAGGCGCCATGGAACGTATCGCCCGCGCCGGTCGTGTCGCGGGCGGTGATCTTGAATGCCGGCTGGTGGCGCAGCTCGCCCTCGTCGAGCCAATAGACGCCGCGCGCGCCCATCGTCACGGCGACCAGACCGCGTGTCTCCTCTTGCGCGGCGCGCAAGCCCGGCTCTGGTTCAGCGAGGCCGGTCAAGCGCTGCAATCCCGTGGCGGCGAATACCGTGTGGTCGGCCTGCGCACAGAGTGCGGCCAGCACCTGGGGCTCGCCAAGATCGGCGTCGAGGATGGTCGGCAAGCCGCGGGCGCGGGCGGCATGCAGCGCGGCGACGGTGCCGTCGAGCCAGCGCGTGTCGACCAGCAGCGCATCGGCGTGCGCGAGTTCGTGCAGCGGCAGCCAGCTCGCGTCGTCGCTCAGCCCGGCGCCACGAAACGCCACGAGAAGCCGCTCGCCGCGTGGATCGACGATCACCGCAGCGGTCGGACTCTTGCCGCCTGGTGTCTTGCGCACCGCCGATGTGTCGACCCCGTGCTCGGCTAGCACCTCGAGCAGCCGCGCGGCGATCGCATCGTCGCCCAGCCGTGCCCAATAGATGGCGCGATGGCCCAGCGCCGCGACCGCGACCGCCGCCGTCGCGGCGACCCCGCCGCAGCGCTCGCGATAGCTGCGCGCCTGGACCTTGATCGGCGTCGTCGGGATCGCGTCGACTTGGAAGACGCGGTCGATGACCGCCGTACCGAGACAGATGATGCGTTTCATCGGGGCGACCTCAGAGCCGGTGACCAGTCGACGGATCGAAGACATGCGCGCGCGCCGCGTCGATGCCCAGCGTCAGCGGCTCACCGGGCATCACGCTGGTTTCGCCGGACAGGCGCACCACGATCAACTGCTTCTCCAGCCGTGCGGTCACGAGCATGTCGGCGCCGAGCAGCTCGACGAGTTCGATGCGCGCGGCGAGGCCGGGCGCTCCCGGCGCCAGCTGGATCAGATGCTCCGGCCGGATGCCGAGCTCCGCGTCGCGCTTGCCGAGATGGCGACCGATCGGCAGCCGGAATCCGCCCGGCAGCTCGGCAATGTCGTCGATCAGCCGCACCGGCAGGAAATTCATCGCCGGCGCGCCGATGAACGACGCGACGAAGCGCGTCTGCGGCCCCGCGTAGAGATCGCGCGGCGTCCCGATCTGTTCGATCCTGCCGCCGTTGAGCACGACGATGCGGTCGGCGAGCGTCATCGCCTCGACCTGGTCATGCGTCACGTAGATCATCGTGGTCGCGAGAGTCTGATGCAGCCGCTTGATCTCGGTGCGCATGTCGACGCGCAGCTTGGCGTCGAGATTGGACAGCGGCTCGTCGAACAGGAAGACTTTCGGTTCGCGCACGATCGCGCGCCCCATCGCGACGCGCTGGCGCTGGCCGCCGGAGAGCTCGCGCGGCCGGCGCGCCATCAGATGCTCGATCTGCAGCACGCGCGCGGCGTCGGCGACGCGGCGCGCGGCATCGTCCCTGGGCACGCCGCGCATCTTCAGCCCGAAACCGAGATTGGCCTCGACGGTCATGTGCGGATAGAGCGCGTAATCCTGGAACACCATCGCGATGTCGCGGTCGCGCGCCGGCACGGCATTGACCACCCGCCCGCCGATCGCGATCTCGCCGGACTGGAAGGATTCGAGGCCGGCGATCATGCGCAGCAAGGTGGATTTCCCGCAGCCCGACGGGCCGACGAAGACCACGAATTCGCCGCTCGCGATCTCCATCGACAGGCCGTGGAT
>JANNTF010000209.1:0-3185 GCA_031403455.1 Alphaproteobacteria bacterium
CAGGGCCGCCGCGACCAGCAGCAGGGCGAGGCTGATCGGCCGCGTGACGAAGATCTGGGGATCGCCGCGCGCGAGCAGCAGCGCGCGGCGAAGGTTCTCTTCCATGGCGGGTCCGAGCACGAAGGCGAGGATCAGCGGCGCGAGCGGACAGTCGAGCCGCGCCAGCACGACGCCGAGCACGCCGAAGGCCGCGATCAGCGCGACCTCGAGGCTGCTCGAATTGAGCGTGTACACGCCGATGCAACAGAACAGCAGGATCGCCGGGAACAGCACGCGATAGGGCACGTCGAGCAGCCGCACCCAGAGCCCGATCATCGGCAGGTTGATCACGAGGAGCATCACATTGCCGATCCACATGCTGGCGATCAGCCCCCAGAACAGCTCCGGCTTCGCGATCGCGAGGTTGGGGCTCGGCACGATGCCGTGGATCATCATTGCGCCGGCCATCATCGCCATCACGGAGTTGCTCGGGATGCCGAGCGCCAGCATCGGGATGAACGAGGCTTGCGCGCCCGCGTTGTTCGCGGCTTCCGGTGCGGCGACGCCCTCGATCGCGCCCTGGCCGAAGCGTTCGGGCGTGCGCGACAGACGCTTCTCGGCGGCATAAGCGGCGAAGGACGCGATCATCGCGCCGCCGCCCGGCAGCACGCCGAGCACGGCGCCGAAGGCGGTGCCGCGCAAGGTCGCCGGCGTGGCGGCCTTGATGTCGTCCCAGCTGAGCCAGAGCCGCGACAGCTTTGCGCGGTTGGCGCCATCGCGCTCTTGGGAGTGCAGGTTGAGGATGATCTCGGCGATTCCGAACAGCCCCATCGAGGCGATGACCACGCCGATCCCGTCGCGCAATTGCGGCAGGTCGAAGGTGTAGCGGTCGACGCCGCTATTCACGTCGGCGCCCACGAGGCCAAAGAGCAGGCCGAGCAGGATCATCGCGATCGCCTTCAGCAGCGAGCCGTGCGCGAAGACGATGGCGGCGACGAGGCCGAGCACCATCAGCGCGAAATACTCGGCCGGCCCGAAGCTCTGCGCCGCCGTGGTCAGCGGCGGGCTGAACAGCGCGATGAGAAAAGTCGTCGCGGTGCCGGCGACGAACGACGCGATGGCGGCGGTCGCGAGCGCCGTGCCGGCGCGGCCTTGCTGCGCCATCGCATAGCCGTCGATGCAGGTGACGACCGAGGACGACTCGCCGGGCAGCCGGATCAGGATCGCCGTCGTCGAGCCGCCATATTGGGCGCCGTAATAGATGCCGGCGAGCATGATCAGCGCCGCCGTCGGCGGCAGGTAATACGTGATCGGCAGCAGCATCGCGATCGTCGCGACCGGCCCGATGCCCGGCAGCACGCCGATCAGCGTGCCGAGCAGGCAGTAGAAGAGATTCTCCGCCGTCGCCGCGACCGCGAAGCCCAGGCCGAGCGAGGAGGCGATGTCGATCATCGCGGCCAGATCGGCATCGGCAGGCCGAGCGCGAAGCCGAACAGCAGCGCGCTGAACGCGGCCAGGCCGAGCGCGATCACGGGCACTTGCCGCCAGGGCATGCCGCGCTGCCCGGTCGCCGCGATCACCACGGTCAGCACGCTGCCGATCGCGAGGCCGAGCGGCTCGATCGCCAGCGCGAAGCCGATGACCGCGAGGCTGATCGCGATCGTCGGCCGCAGCGGCAGATCGATCGCGTGCCAGCCGCCGCGCCGCCATCCGTTCAGCGCGATGGCGATGCCGAAGCCGACGAGTCCCCAGGCGATCAGTCGCGGCAGATAGCCCGGCCCCATATTGGCGGCGCTGCCGGGCTTTAATCCGCTGCCGAAATAGAGTGCCGCTACGCCGAACGCTGCGAAGAGCGCGCCGGCGGCGACGTTGACGAAGCCGTCGCTCGCTTGCCGCTCGGCGGTCACGATGCCGGCCGTGCAGAGAGTCCCAGCAGTTCACGCGCCTCGGCCGGAGTCGCGACCTCGCCGCCGAGCTGGCCGACCATCGAGACCGCCTTCTCGCAGAGTTCGGCGTTGTCGCGCGCCAGCACGCCCTTGCGGATGTAGACATTGTCCTCGAGCCCGACGCGCACATGGCCGCCGAGCAGCCAGGCCTGCGCCAGCATCGGGAATTCCTCGCGGCCGATACCGAAGGCCGCCCACACGCAATCGCGCGGCAGCTGCGAGGCGAGATAGAACAGCGTCGCCGGATTGGCGACGGCGCCGAAGCGCACGCCGAGCACGAGCTGGAACATCGCGGGCGCGCGCAAGATGCCCTTGTCGAGGAAATGCTTGGCGAGCTGCAGATCGCCGCTGTCGAACAGCTCGAGCTCGGGCAACACGCCGGCCGCGTAGATCCGCTCGGCCATGGTCTCGAGATTGCGCGGCGTGTTGATCACGACCGCCGTGCCCGAATACATCGTGTTGAGATCGAGCGTGCAGATCTCCGGACGCAACGCTTCGACATGCGCGACGCGCAGCTCTGGCCTGACCAGCGTGGAGCCGGGCCCGGCGATGCGCGGATCCTCGAGCCCCGGCACGAAGCGGCCGCCCTCGCCGGTCGACAGGTTGAGGATGATCTCGGAGCCGGAGTTGCGGATGCGCTCGACGATCTCGCGGAAATAGCGCAGCTCCATCGTGCCGCGCTGAGTCTCGGGATCGCGTGCGTGGATGTGCACGATCGCGGCGCCTGCCTTGCCGGCGTCGATCGCGGCCTGCGCGATCTCGGCGGGCGTGACCGGCAAGCCCGGATGCTGCGAGCGCGTCGTGATGTTGCCGGTGACGGCGCAGGTGAGAATCGTCTTGCGCGCCATGGCCGGGCTCCTCAGGCAGCGAGCTTTTCGGTGGCGAGCACGTCGCGCACGGCGCGCGTGAGTTTGTCGACCAGTTCATCGAGCTCGGCGGTGCCTGAAATGAACGGCGGCGCGACCAGCACGTGATCGCCGTTGCGTCCGTCGGCGGTGCCGCTCGAGGGATAGCAGATCAGCCCGATCGCCTGCGCCCGCGCCTTGATCTTGGCGGCGAGGCCGAGTGCGGCGTCGAACGGCGCCTTGGTGGCGCGATCGCGGACCAGCTCCACGCTCCAGAACAGGCCGCGGCCGCGGACATCGCCGACATGCGGATGCGCGGCGAAAGCGTCGCGCAGCGCGCGCTCGAGCGTGGCGCCGCTGCGCTTCACCTGGCCGAGCAGATCCTCGTCCTCGATGGCGCGCAGCACGGCGAGCG
>JANNTF010000210.1:0-4993 GCA_031403455.1 Alphaproteobacteria bacterium
TCCTGCGGTCTCACCGGATCGACCCCAAGCTTCTGATCACCCATCGCTTCAAGTTCGACCGCATTCTCGACGCCTACGATACCTTCGCGCATGCCGCCAAGACGCAAGCGCTCAAGGTGATCATCGAGGCATAGAGACGACATCTCGGCATCGGGTTGGAGCTAGGCGGTTCACTCGCTCGCGGCAGGCAGTAACCCGGGCAGGCAGTCCACGGCCTGATCGAGGCGGCGCTTGGTCGGTTGCGTGCGGAACGCGCGATTGCCGCCGCCGAGCCAGAGTTCGAACGTGACGGGAATGCGCGCTTGCTGCACCCGTGGCGCGACGAACGCGGCATCGAGACGCGACGGCCGTGCCGGCAGCATTGCCGTGGTGGTGATCAGGATGGTCTCGCCTGGTCGCAGGATCACGCCCGCATCGGTCTTGCTGCCAAGGTCACGGATCGTCGCCGAATACTCGATCGGGGCGGACCACAGCATTGGCTGATCGCGCGCGGCGATGCGCACGCGCAGATCGACGAACTGGGCGCGGGTGAGCAGGAGCGGACGCTCGCTGTCATTGATCAGACTCACGACGACGGCGCAGTTGCGTGTCGTACCCGTCATCTCAATGGGCACGAGGGCGAACTCACCGATGCGCGGCTCGCCTTCGCGTATGGCTTCGGACGCGATGAGCCCGACGCAGACCGCGGCGAAGCCGGCGACCGCGAGCAGGATGGGGTGGGGCTGTCGCGATCCGGGCGCGGCCTCGCCGGCCATGCGCAGCGGGCTGATGAGGACCCACGCCATCGCGATGTGGAGGATCACCAGGCCGGCCAGCAGGCTGATCAGGATCACGTTGCGCGCGACCCCGCCAGCGCCCACCGCAAGCACCATCTCGATTGGTCGCGGCCAGTCCATGTCGACGACCGTTTGAGCGATCGTGCCGAGACCCGACGCCAGCGAGTCCTGGCCGAGATAGGCCAGCACGCGTGCGACGATGAACACGTAGACATTCATCGTGCCGAGCGCGACGACGACGAGATCCATGCGTAGCGCGACGGCCCGCCCGGCGGCGCGCAGCCGCAGCCACGCATCGAGCATCGCGGTGGCGACCACGGCGCCGAGCACCAGCCCGGTGGCGGCGGCGCCGCGCATGCTGCCGGCGAAGGCCTGCACGAAAGTATCGAGGATCTGCTGGCGTTGCTGCTCGATGCCGCCGCCCGTCCCCGCCATCATCGTCGCGCCGGGGGCGGGCAGGAACACGTGGATGAACACGATCCACGCGGCGACCGAGAGGAAGAAGAACAGCCGCGTCTCGACATAGCCTTGCGCGGCCGGCGTATCGGGATCGCTGACGCGCTCGGCCCAACGCATCGGCCAGCGCAGCGGCGCGACGAGATAGAACGCGCAGGCACCGACGAACCCGATCGTCTCCTTGAAGGCGTCGCGCAGCAATTTGGCGAAATCCATCGCGTCCTCGGTCCAGCCGCGTCCACGATGCACGCGCCGGCGCGGGCGACGCAACATGCGCGGGGCCTTCGCGCCGGCGCGCGGTGAGGCTAGAACTGCGCATTCCCCAGTTCAGGAGTCGCCATGAGCCTCGATCCGATGTCCGACCTTGCGATCGCCCGTCGGGTCGTTCTCAAGCCGATCACCGAGGTTGCGGCGAAGGCGGGAATTCCCGCCGACGCGTTGGAGCCCTACGGCAAGACCAAGGCCAAAGTCTCGTTCGAGTTTCTCGACACGCTGAAGAGCAGGAAGCGCGGCAAGCTCGTGCTCGTCACGGCGATCAACCCGACAGCGGCGGGCGAGGGCAAGACGACGACGACCATCGGCTTGGGCGACGCGCTCAACCGGATCGGCAAGCGCACGGTGATCGCGCTGCGTGAGCCCTCGCTCGGGCCGTGCTTCGGGCGCAAGGGCGGCGCGACCGGCGGCGGTCATGCGCAGGTCGGGCCGATGGAAGACATCAATCTCCATTTCACCGGCGATTTCCACGCCATCACCACGGCGCATAATCTGCTGGCCGCGATGATCGACAATCATGTCTATTGGCGCGACGAGCCGACCATCGATCCGCGGCGCATCGTCTGGCCGCGCGTGCTCGACATGAACGATCGCAGCCTGCGCGACACGATCACCGGGCTTGGCGGGCCGGCGCTCGGCGTGCCGCGCGAGGCGCGCTTCGACATCACGACCGCGTCCGAAGTGATGGCCATCCTGTGCCTGTCGCGCGATCTCGAGGATCTCCAGGCGCGGCTCGCGCGCATCGTGGTGGCGGAGACGTTCGACAAGAAGCCGGTGACGGCGGCCGATGTGAAGGCCGTCGGCTCGATGGCCGTGCTGCTGCGCGACGCGATCAAACCCAATCTCGTGCAGACGCTGGAGCACAACCCCGCCTTCATCCATGGCGGCCCGTTCGCGAATATCGCGCATGGCTGCAACTCGATCATCGCGACCGAAGCCGCCTTGCGGCTGGGCGACTACGTCGTCACGGAGGCCGGGTTCGGCGCCGATCTGGGCGCCGAGAAATTCATGGACATCAAATGCCGTGTCGCCGGGCTCGCGCCGTCGGTGGTGGTCATCGTCGCGACGGTACGCGCGCTCAAGCTGCAGGGCGGGGCCGATGCGAAGACGCTGAAGACGGTGGATCTCGCGGCGCTGGAGCGCGGCATGGCGAATCTCCTGTGCCATGTCGAGAATGTCGGCAAGTTCGGCGTGCCGGCGCTGGTGGCGATCAATCGCTTCGTCACCGACAGCGACGCCGAGTTGCAGCTCGTCGAGGCTCTCTGCGCCAAGGCCAGCACGCGCGCCTTCCTGTGCGAGCATTGGGCCAAGGGCGGTGCTGGCGCCGAAGGTCTGGCGCGCGCGGTCGCCGAAACCGCCGATGCGGGCAAGGCGAATTTCAAGCCGCTCTATCCCGACGACATGAAGCTGCTGACCAAGATTGAGACCATCGCGCGCGAGATCTATCGCGCCGGCTCTGTGTCGGCCCCGGAGGCGGTGAAGCAGCGCCTGGCGAGTTTCGAGGCGGCGGGGTTCGGCCATGTGCCGGTGTGCATCGCCAAGACGCAATCGAGTTTCTCGAGCGATCCGACCAAGCTGGGCGCGCCGACCGGACACACGCTGGCGATTCGCGAGGTGCGGCTTTCGGCCGGCGCCGGCTTCGTGGTCGCGGTGTGCGGCGATCTCCAGACGATGCCCGGCCTGCCGAAAGTGCCGGCGGCGCACATCATCAAGCTCGGCAAGGATGGGCTGGTCGAAGGCTTGTCCTGAGCCGAGTCACACCGCGTCGGGCATCGCGCGCAAGCGGCCGAGCGGCGAGAGCCAGGCGACCAAGGTGGAGGCGGCGAAGGCCGTGATCACGAGCATCAAGGCGGCGTCGAGCCCCGCGAAATCGGCGAGCGCGCCGCCGGCCAGCGCACCGAGCGGCCGTACGCCGTAGATCGCCACCTGAATTGTCGCGGAGACGCGGCCGAGCAGCGCACGCGGCGTGATCGTCTGGCGCAACGTCGTCTGGCAGATGAACCACAGCATCGGCGCGAAGCCGAGGAGCAAGTAGGTGAGCGCAGGCAGGATTGCGTCCCCGGTGCGCGCGCTCACCAGCAGCAGCGATGCCGCCAGAACCGACGAAGCAGGGCCGGCGACGAGGAAGCAGGGCCGGCGACGAGGAAGCAGCGGGGCGCGATGCGCGCGAAGAGCGGCGCGGCGAGCAACGCCGCGGCGATCGAGCCGACCCCGAAGATGCTCTGGACCAGTCCGACCGTGCCGGCATGCAGGCCGACGCGCTCCAGCGCGAAGGGCACGAAGACCGCGACCAGCGCGAAATAGGCGAAGTTCCAGCAGATCGCGCAAAGCGCGATCGCGCGCAGCAGCGGCTCGTCGCGCACGAAGGCGGCGCCGGCGCGCATGGCGGCGAGGATCGGCTCGCGCGTCGTCGCCGCGTGCATCGGCGGATCAGGCGCGATCCAGCGCAAGGCGACCATCGTCGTCAAGGCGCCGGTGCCGATCGGCCAGCCCTTCATCGCCGCGACGGTCGCCAGCGCGAGCGCGGCGGCCGCCAGTGCCTGCGTCGCGCTGGCGATGCGCCGTCTGCCGAGCCGATCGACCAGCATCCCCGCGGGCATCGAGACGATCAGCCAGGCGGCGCTGTGCACCGCGACGAGCAGCCCGACCTCGCGTGCGCTGGCGCCCATCAGCAGCACGGCGGCGAGCGGCTGCGCCGCCAGGGTGAGCTGATCGGCGGCATAGGCGCCCGAGGTGGCGAACAGCAGCGCGGTGAAGCCGCGAGACGGTGGAGCTTGCGTGGTCATCACCGGCCGCAGTCTCGTCGATCCCGCCCGCAGCCGGACACCCGCTTCTTGCGCGCAACTCGAATGGATGTCATGCGCGTGGGTCGCCGGCAGGGACCATTGTCGTTTCCGTCATCGCGCCGTTAAAGTCCCCGCCAATCCCGCACGCAACTCAGCAGAGGAATGCCATGGCCGAGGACTCACCGCACGACACAAATCGCTACAAGCTGCGCTCGAATTCCTGGTTCGCACGCCAGGATCGCGACGGCTTCGCGCGCCGGAGCTGGATGAAGAACCAGGGTCGTGTCGACCATCTCTTCGACGGACGTCCGGTGATCGGGATCTGCAACACCTGGTCCGAGTTCACGCCGTGCAACGGGCACTTCCGGCAGATTGCCGAATACGTGAAGCGCGGCGTCTACGAGATGGGTGGCTTTCCGCTCGAATTCCCGGTCATGAGCCTGAGCGAGATCCTGCTGCGACCGACCGCGATGCTCTACCGCAACCTCGTGTCGATGGATGTCGAGGAATCGATCCGCGGCCAGCCGATGGACGGCGTCATCCTGCTCACCGGCTGCGACAAGACCACGCCGGCGCTGGTCATGGGCGCGGCGAGCTGCGATCTGCCTACCCTCGTGGTGTCGGGTGGGCCGATGCTCAATGGTCGCTTCCGCGGTGAGCTGGTCGGCTCGGGCACCCACACATGGATTTTCACGGAACGCC
>JANNTF010000211.1:0-4351 GCA_031403455.1 Alphaproteobacteria bacterium
CGCTGTGGGACATCAAGGGCCGGGCGCTGAAGCTGCCGGCCTACGAGCTGCTGGGCGGCAAGTGTCGCGACGATGTGCGGGTCTACGCCAATGGCTGGTCGTTTCGCGCCGATACGGCCGACGAATTCGCGCGCGCGGCCGAGCGGGTGGTCGCGGACGGCTACGACGCGCTGAAGATGTATCCCCTCGCGAGTCCGGTCGGGAACATCCATGGCAATATCCGGCATGTCGCGCAGCGTTCGGCGGATCGCGACACGATCGATCGCGCCGTCGCGCGCGTGCGCGCGGTGCGCGCGGCGATCGGGCCCAAGATCGATCTCATGCTCGATCTCAGCGGCGAGCTGACGCCCGACGCGATCATCACGCTGGGCAAGCGCGTCGAGGAATTCGACATCTTCTTCTTCGAGGAGCCCGTCGATGCCTTCGATCCCGAGGGCATCCTGCAGGTGCGCCAGGCGCTGAGCATGCCGATCGCGGCGGGCGAGCGGCTCTACACGCGCTACGGCTTCCGGCGCGTGCTCGAGTTGCGGGCGATCCACATCGCGCAGCCCGATGTCGGCAATTGCGGCGGCATGGGCGAGGCGCGCAAGATCGCCGCGATGGCGGAGGCCTTCAACATGCGCGTCGCGCCGCATCTCTGCGCCGGCCCCGTGCTCACCGCCGCGACGCTGCAGCTCGACGCGACGCTCACCAATCTGGTGATTCAGGAACTCTACCCGTACCGCGTGCCGGAGCATTTCGCGCTCGTCGATCAGCCGCCCGAACTCACCGTGAAAAATGGCCGCATGCCGATTCCCGATCGGCCGGGCTTCGGCGTCGAACTCGTCGAGGCGCGCGTGGCGCCTCATCTCTGGGCGCGCGTGGGCGCGTAGCCGCCTCGATGCCGGGCGTGCGCTTCAGAGCGCGAGCCGGTAGTGACCGATGCGCGGGAAGACCATCAGCATGTCCTCTTCTTGCGTGCCATTGCCGAAATTATGAATGACCAGCGGACGGTCGGCCGCGCGGCGGTCGCTAATCAGGCCGATATGCAGGGCGCCACCCGGCAGACTCCAGGCGATGATATCGGCGGGCGCGATCGCCGCGAGCGCGGCACCCGTCCCCAGCGCGCGGTGATGGCGCGCGAAATAGATCATGAGATTCGGCACGCGGCGGTGATCGATGCTGTGGTCCAGCACGGGGCGCGACCATTGTTTCGGATAGGCGCCGGCGGCGCGACGCTTGTCCTCGTGAATCGCGCGCTGCAGGTCGATTCCGATCGCGCGCAGCGCGCGGATCACGACATCGGTGCACACGCCGCGCTCGATCGGCACATCGCCGCCGGGATAGGGGAGGCGGACGTAGCGCGCGTCGTAGTGCAAGGTGCGGCCAATCTGGCCGCGTGCCGCCGCAATGAGCGTCGCCGCGGGCGAGGCCTGCGCATGCGCGGACTCGGCCAGAACGGTGGCGCCGAGCCCGGCCAGGATCTGTCGTCGACGCACCCGCATGGCCTGGACCCTGGTCGTGGATCGCGGCGCTGCTATGGCACAAAAAAGAAAACCCCCGGGCTCGGCGTACCGGTCCTGGGGGCTATCGAGGGGGCGACGAAGTCGCCGGGCGCCGTCAGGTCGCCGAACGCTTCGCCGGCGTGGCGTCGTCGAAGAATCGCGTCTTGAGCTCGCGCTGGTTCTCGTAGATCGAGCCCGGATTCGACGCGATCGGGAAGGGCAGGCGCACCGGCACGTTGGTCATGCGTGGCGTGAGCGTCTCCTCGCCGGCGACCAGCTGGGCATTCCAGGCATCCCAGCTCTGCGGCACCTGGATGAGCGGCCAGGCATCGGCGGAGCGGAATTGCATCAGGAAGAAGCGGCGCTGGCGGTTCGAGCTGTTGGGCGCCGAACCATGGATGGCGCGGACATGGTGGATGGTGATCGAACCGGCCTTGCCCGAGCAGTATTGCGCCTTCGAGAAATCGACGCCGTCACGATTCGGCTCCATGCCGCCGCAGAACCGGCCATCGGCGCGATGATCATAGACCGGCCCCTTGTGCGAACCGGGAACGACCATCATCGCGCCGTTGTGTTCGTCGATGTCGTCGATCATGACGCCGACCGCGGCGAGGTCGTCATTGGTATGGGGATAGAAGGCCCAGTCCTGGTGCCACTCGACGGGCGATCCGAAACCGGCTGATTTCAGGTTCAGCTTCGCGAGATCGTAGCGGATGTTCGGGCCCCAGAGATCCTGCAGGCATTCGATGATGCCCTTGTGCCGCACCATCGCGGCATAGGCGGGGTGCCATTTGTCGGGAGTCTTGATCCGGCGCACGCGCGGCAGGGTCGGCGTGTGGCCAGGCTCGAGGTCATAGATCTCGGTATGCGTCGTGACGCTGCGCGACTTCTCGACGATCTCGTCGGTCGCGCGACGCAGCGCTTCGATTTCTGCCGGCGAGACGACATTGGGAACGACGATGAACCCGTCGCGGTTGTAGCGCTCGACGTCTGCACGACTCAACATCTCTCTCTCCCTAGACAGCGATCGTCAACAGCAAGTCTAGCGCGGCTCGATGTCGAATTCGACCCTTGTTCGCAGCGTCACGATGCCTCAGCCCTTGAACAGATTGGGGAGGAACATGACCATGTCTGGCCAATAGGTGACCAGCAAGAGGACCACCGCCAGCGGCACATAGAAGGGCAGGATGGCCCGCACGATGGCGCCGAAGCTGACCTTGGCGATGTCCATGGTGATGAACAGCAACACGCCGAAAGGTGGCGTGAGCGCGCCGATCAGCAGATTGATGATCATCATCAATCCGAAATGGACTTCGTTGACGCCGAGTTCCTTGACCAGGGGGAGCAAAGTGGGCGTCGCGATCAGCAGGATCGCCGTGGTTTCCATGAAGCAGCCGGCGATCAGCAGCATCACGTTGATGATGCCGAGGATGACCCATTTGTTCTGGCTGATGGTGAACAGGAGTTCGGCGAGTTTCTGCGGCGCCTCGGTGACCGCCACGACCCAGCCGAACGGGACGGCAGCGGCGATGATCAGGACGAGAACGCCATAGGTGACGAGCGTCTCGGCGGCGGCGTCCCACACCGCGGTCCATGTCAGCTCGCGTTGCCAGAAGCCGAGCGCGATCGCGTAGACGACGGTCAGCGCGCCAAGCTCGGTCGGCGTGGCGACTCCGATCACGATGCCGCCGCACAGGATGACCGGCGCAAGCAGGGCGGGAAAGGCAGCCACGAAGCTGCGGCGGACCTCACCCAGATTCGCGCGCGGTTGCACGGGCGCCACGATCCGCCCCGTCACCGCCATCCAGTAGATCATCGCCATCAAGGCGAAACCCATGAGGAAGCCCGGGATCACGCCGGCCAGGAACAGGTCGCCGACCGACGCCTGAGCGTTCACCGCGTAGACGACCATGATCACCGAGGGCGGAATGATCGGTCCGATCACCGCCGACGCCGCCGAGACAGCCGCGCTGAAGGCCGGGTCGAAACCCTGTTCCTTCATGTGCTTGATCTCGATCGTGCCGATGCCCGCGGCATCGGCCTGCGCGACCCCGGACATTCCGGCGAAAATCATGCTGGCGAGCACGTTCACATGGGCGAGCGAGCCGCGGATATGTCCCATCAGCGACAGCGCGAAGGCGTAGATCCGCGCGGCGATGCCGGCGCGATTCATCAGATTGCCGGCGAGGATGAAGAGCGGGATCGCGAGGAAGGGAAAACTCTCGATGCCCGAGGCCATGCGCTGCACCACCAGCGTCAACGGCACGGTTTGATCGTGCCAGATCACCCCCAGCGAGGAGAAGGCGAGCGCGAAGGCGACGGGGAGTTCGATGATCAGCAGCAGGGCGAAGAGACCGAACAGCAGGCCGAGCGTCATGCGATGCTGCTCCCGCCCTCGGTGCTGGTGTCACGTATCCCCGTCGCCAGCGCGACACTCTCGCGCAGGATGAAATAGACCGACGTGATCGCCATCGAGACGACGCTGACGAAGAGCGGCACGGAGTAGAACCATTTGCGCGGGATGTCGATCGGCAGCGCGATCGAATTGCTCCGGCCTTCGACGCCCATCACGGTCAGGGCCGCGTTGGCGAGCACCAGGAACAGGCCGAGCGCCAGCAGATTGGCGAGCAGCCTCGCCGCCGCCACGCCGCGCGGCGTCAATCGCCCGACGAATGTGTCGATCCGGATGTGGCGTTGCTGCTTGTGTCCGAGCGCGGCGCCGATGAAGGCGCCCCAGATGAAGGCGTAGGTCGCGAGCTCCTCGACCCAGACGATCGGCCGATCGAAGACGTAACGGGTGAAGACCTGGACCGTGATCGTCACGACGATCAAGCCGATCAGAAAAACGCCGAAGGTCTTTTCGATCG
>JANNTF010000212.1:0-7232 GCA_031403455.1 Alphaproteobacteria bacterium
GGATGCGCTGCCGCTGATCGTGCGTGGACGCGGCGGTGTGCAACCGGATGTCCGCATCCTCACGCCTGAAGCGCGGATGCCGTGGTCGGGGCACATGGCGCTGGCGGCGATGCCCGATGTCTACAACGCGCTGTGCCAGGCCAGGAGCGCGATCGTGTTCGTCAACACGCGCGCGCAGGCGGAGCTGTGCTTTCACGCGCTGTGGCGACTCAACGAGGCGAAACTGCCGATCGCGTTGCATCACGGCAGCCTCGCGGTCGAGCAGCGCCGCAAGGTCGAGGCGGCGATGGCAGCGGGTCGGCTGCGCGCCGTCGTTGCGACCTCCTCGCTCGATCTCGGTATCGATTGGGGCGATGTCGATCTGGTCGTGCAGGTCGGCGCGCCCAAAGGTGCGTCGCGCCTGCTGCAGCGCATCGGCCGCGCCAATCATCGGCTGGACGTGCCGAGCCGGGCGTTGCTCGTCCCGGCCAATCGCTTCGAAGTGTTGGAATGCAGCGCCGCGCTCGACGCCATCGACGCGGGCGAACTCGACGCGCCGCCGTCCCGCACCGGTGGTCTCGATGTGCTGGCGCAGCATGTGCTGGGCTGCGCCTGCCATGCGCCGTTCACCAGCGATGCGCTGTTCGCGGAGATCCGTCGCGCGGCGCCCTATGCCGCGCTCGATCGCCGGAGCTTCGACGATGTGCTCGCCTTCGTCGCGACGGGCGGCTATGCGCTCAAGGGCTACGAGCGATTCCGCCGGCTGTTCCGCGCCGCTGACGATACCTGGCACGTCATCGGTCCTCTGGTGGCACGGCAGTACCGTCTCAATGTCGGCACGATCGTCGAGGAGCCGATGCTGCAGGTGATGCTCAAGCGCCGCCGCAAGCTCGGCGACGTCGAGGAGTATTTCGTCCAGGGCCTCTCGCTCGGCGACACGTTCATGTTCGCGGGCCGTTTGCTGCGCTTCGAGGGCGTGCGCGAGATTTCGGTCGACGTCACGCTGGCGACCGGCGACGAACCGAAAGTCCCGGTCTATGCCGGGGGGCGCCTGCCGTTGACGACCGAGCTCGCGGCGCGCGTGCGCGGCATCCTCGCCGATCCGACGCGCTGGTCGGGACTTCCCGCCGAAGTGCGCGAGTGGCTGCGGCTGCAACGCGTGTTCTCGGTGATGCCGCGGCGTGACGGGCTGCTGGTCGAGATCTTTCCGCGTGGCGGCAAGCAGTTCATGGTCGCCTATTGCTTCGAAGGTCGAAACGCGCATCAGACGCTGGGCATGCTGCTGACGCGCCGCATGGAGCGCGCGGGACTCAAGCCGCTCGGCTTCGTGGCGACCGATTACGTGATCGCGGTGTGGAGCCTGCGGCCCGCGCAGGACGTCGCAGCTTTGTTCGACCAGGACATGCTCGGCGACGATCTCGAGGAATGGATGGCCGAATCCTCGATGCTGAAGCGGATCTTCCGCAATGTGGCGATCGTGGCGGGTTTGATCGAACGGCGGCACCCGGGCCAGCAGAAGACCGGTCGTCAGGTGATGTTCAGCTCGGATCTGATCTACGACGTGCTGCGCCAGCACGAGCCCGATCACATCCTGCTGCGGGCGACGCGCGCGGAAGCCGTCGCGGGTCTGACCGACATCCATCGGCTCTCCGACCTGCTGGCACGCGTCAAGGGGCGCATCCAGGTCCAGCGCCTCGAGCGCGTATCGCCGCTCGCCATGCCCGTGCTCCTGGAAATCGGCAAGGAATCGGTCTACGGCGACGCGCTCGATGAATTGCTCGACGAAGCCTCGCGTGCGCTGATCGAGGAAGCGACGGGGGACGTGCGAGACGCAACACAACGGAGGCTGCTGTGAGCGACGTGATCCGCCCCGCGATCGATGCCGACATTCCCCGACTGACGAAGCTGGCGCATGATGCCTACGCGAAATATGTCGAGCGCATCGGCCGGCGGCCGGTGCCGATGGATCCCGACTTCGCCGCGCATATCGTCGGCGGCGAGGTCGATGTGCTCGAGCGCGATGGTGCGATCCTCGCTTTCGTCATCTGGCGCTTCGAATCGGATCACGGCTTCATCGATAATCTCGCCGTCGATCCGGCCCAGGCCGGGCGCGGTCTGGGCCGAGCGATGCTCGATTGGATCGAGGCGCGCACGCGCCTGCGCGGTCTCGACGAGCTGCGGCTCTACACCAACGCCAGGATGACCGAGAACCTGGCAGTGTACCCGCATCTGGGGTGGGAGGTGACGGATCGCCGGATGCAGGACGGCTTCGACCGGTTCTTCTTCCGCAAGCGCCTGGCGCCATGAGCGCGCGGCTCACCCTGAACGGGTGCGCCTTGCTGGCGGATCCATCGGGGGCGTTGTTCCAGCCCGATGAAGGCGCGTTGATCGTCGCCGATCTGCATCTCGAGAAGGGCTCGCACTTCGCGCGGCGTGGACAATTCCTGCCGCCCTACGACACGCGCACGACGCTCGAGCGGCTCGGCCGCGTGGTCCGGAGATTCCGGCCGCGGCGCGTGATCTGCCTGGGCGATACGTTCCACGACGCCGATGCGGCGACGCGACTCGATGCCGCCGATCGCGAGATGCTGCTGCGCCTGGTCGATGCGCAAGCCTGGACCTGGATCACCGGCAATCATGACCGCGCGATCCCGGAATCGCTGGGCGGCGAGGCGGCGGCCGAGATCGTGCTGGTCGCGCTTCGACTGCGTCATGAACCACTCGCCGCGCCGGCGACCGGGGAGATCTGCGGGCACCTCCATCCCAAGGCCAGCGTTACGGTACGGGGGCGGCGGATCTCCGCCGCCTGCTTCGTCACGGATGGCGTGCGCCTGGTCATGCCGGCCTTCGGCGCCTATGCGGGCGGGCTGGATTGTCTGGACCCGGCGATTGCCGGGCTGTTCGGCCGCGCGGGGTTTCGTGCCTTGTTGCTGGGCCGAGAGCGGCTTCACCTCGTCACCAAGGCGCAGCTGGCGCGCCCGGCGGCGTGAACCTCACCGCGGAGTGATCTAACCTCACGGGCGGGGCGTACGAGTTGGAGAGTTTCAACACCTGCGCCGCGGGTGCGTCTCTACCGGAAGTCACCGCGACCCCCGCATGCGCCACGCAGACCCCGTCATCGTCTGGTTCAGGCAAGACCTTCGTCTCGTCGACAATCCGGCCCTACACGCGGCAGTTGCGACCGGGCGTCCCATCCTTGCGCTCTACGTCCTCGATGAGCCCGGCGCGGGCGATTGGTCCCTTGGTGGGGCGTCGCGCTGGTGGCTGCATCACTCGCTGGTGGCGCATGCCGCTGCGCTGGCGGCGCGCGGCACGCGGCTGGTGTTGCGGCGCGGCGATTCGGGCGCGGTGCTCGATCGACTGATCGCCGAGATCGGGGCCAGCGCCGTGTTCTGGAATCGTTGCTATGAACCGGCCGCGATCGCGCGCGACAAGATCATCAAGGCGGCGCTGGAGTCGCGTGGCATCGAAGCGAAGAGCTTCAATGCGAGCCTGCTCTTCGAGCCCTGGACCATCGCGACGCAGAGCGCCCAGCCATTCAAGGTCTACACGCCGTTCGCGAAAGCGTGTCGCGCGGCGCCGGATCCGGCGCAGCCCTTGCCGGCGCCCGCGCGCCTGCCCGGGCTCGCCGCGCCCCCGGTGAGCGACACCCTGGAGTCGTGGCGTCTGCTGCCGACACGTCCGGATTGGGCGGCCGGCCTGCGGACGAGCTGGATTCCCGGCGAGGCGGGCGCGTCGATTCGCCTGGATCGCTTTCTCGATCATGCTGTCGAGACGTATCGCAGCGAGCGCAATCGTCCCGACCTCGAAGCGACGTCGCGGCTCAGCCCGCATCTGCATTTCGGCGAGATCGGGCCGCGCCAGCTCTGGCATGCGACGCGCGCGCGCGCCGGTCACGGCGCCGGACCCGATCATTTCATCAGCGAGATCCTGTGGCGCGAATTCGCCCATCATCTCCTGTTTCATTGGCCCGATTTGCCGGCGCGCAACTGGCGCAGCCAGTTCGACGCCTTTCCCTGGATGGAGAACGCGGCTGGCCTGGCGGCGTGGCAGCACGGCCGAACGGGCTATCCGATCGTCGATGCAGGCATGCGCGAACTCTGGCAGACCGGCTGGATGCACAACCGTGTGCGCATGATCGTCGGCTCGTTCCTGGTCAAGGACCTGCTGTTGCCGTGGCAGGCGGGGGCCGCGTGGTTCTGGGACACGCTGGTCGACGCCGATCTCGCCAATAACTCGGCGAGCTGGCAATGGGTCGCGGGCTGCGGCGCCGATGCCGCGCCGTATTTCCGGGTCTTCAACCCGATGCTTCAGGGCGAGAAATTCGATCCGGACGGGATTTATGTCCGACGCTACGTGCCCGAGCTCGCCAAGCTGCCGGCCGCGTTCATTCATCGGCCGTGGGAGGCGGATGCGGCGACGCTGCGCATGGCGGCCGTCGACCTCGGCCGCACCTATCCCCATCCGATCGTCGATCACCACGCGGCTCGGACCCGCGCACTCGCGGCATTCGCCGCCTTGAAACAGGTGGCTTGAACAATGCGTGTGTGTCGTGAGTGCTGACGGCGCCGCCGCTTTCGCGCCGCTGCGCGACGGGCTGGACATCGCCGTCATCGGCGCCGGGATCTCGGGCATGTCCTGCGCCTGGCTGCTCGGTAAGCGCCACCGCGTGACACTCTACGAGCGCGAGGCGCGTCTCGGTGGTCACTCGAACACGATCGATGTGCGCTGCGGCGAGCGCCTGGTGCCGGTCGACACCGGCTTCATCGTCTACAACGAACGCAACTATCCCAATCTCACGCAGCTCTTCCGGCATCTCGAGATCGCCACCGAGGCGACGGACATGTCGTTTGGCGTGTCGCTCGATCGCGGGCGGCTCGAATACAACGCGGGGGATTGGCTCGGCCTGGCGGCGCAGCCGGGCAATCTCCTGCGGCCGCGCTACTGGCGCATGCTGTCCGATGTGATGCGCTTCTTCCGGCATGCGCCTGGCTTGCTCGACGAATCCGGTCCTGGCATGAGCCTCGGCGATTGGTTGTCGCGCGAGCGCTACGGGAAAGGCTTCGTCGAGGATCATCTCCTGCCGATGGGAGCGGCGATATGGTCCGTCCCGCCGCGGGAGATGCTGGCGTTTCCGGCGAAGAGCTTCGTGCAGTTCTTTCATAATCACGGCTTGCTCGAACTCCTCGACCGGCCACGCTGGCGCACGGTCTCCGGTGGAAGCCGGCACTATGTGCAACGGCTGATGCGCGACGCCGCGTCAACCACGCGGCTCGCCGCTGCAGTGACGGATGTGCGCGGCGGCGATGCGGATGTGCTGGTGACCGATCGCACCGGCGCCACGCGCCGCTTCGACCACGTGGTGATCGCCGCGCATGCGGACGAGGCATTGGCGATGCTGGGCGATGCCTCGCCGGCCGAGCGCCGCGTGCTCGGTGCGTTTCGCTATCAACGTAACCGCGCGGTGCTGCATCGCGACCCGGCCTTGATGCCGCGCCGGCGCCGGGCCTGGGCGGCGTGGAACTACATCGCGGAGCGCAGCGCGGGCGACGTGTTCGATCTCTCGCTGTCCGTCACCTATTGGATGAACCAGCTGCAGAATCTGGATCCGCGTTGGCCGCTCTTCGTGACGCTCAACCCGATCCGCGCGCCGCGCGATGCGCTGACGATCGCCACGTTCGACTACGACCATCCCGCCTATGATGCGGGAGCGCTTGCGGCGCAGCGCGACATGCCGACGATCCAGGGCGCGCGTCAGATCTGGTTCTGTGGCAGTTATTGCGGGTACGGTTTCCACGAGGACGGATTGGTCGCCGGGCTCGGGGTCGCGGAGCGGTTCGGCGTCCAGCGCCCCTGGGCGCGTGAACACGTCGTGCCGGGCGCAGCGGAGTTCATGCCCGAACGGGCCGCCGCCGGTGCGCCATGAGGAAGAAGTGATGCCTCAGTCTTGCCTGTATTTCGGCGAGGTCATGCACAAGCGGTTGCAGCCGTTCACGCATCGCTTCGTCTATCGCGTATTTTCGATTCTGGTCGATCTCGATGAGCTGCCCACGCTCGATCGCGATCTGCGCCTGTTCGCGCATAATGGTCGTGGGGTGTTTTCCTTCCGCGATCGCGATCATGGCGCGCGCGACGGGACACCGTTGCGACCCTGGGTCGACTCGCAGCTCGCGCGGGCCGGCATCGCCCTGAACGGCGGACGGATCTTCCTGCATTGCTTTCCGCGCGTCCTCGGGTTCGGGTTCAATCCGATCTCGATCTACTGGTGCTACGGCGGCGATGGCCGTCTCGCGGCGATTCTGTACGAGGTCAAGAACACGTTCGGTGATCAGCATGGGTATCTCGTGCCGGTCGCGCAGCCACCGCTTCCCGGCGCGGCACTGCGCCACGCACGCGACAAGCTGCTCCATGTTTCGCCCTTCATCGACATGGCGGCCCGCTACGCCTTCAAGGTCCACGAGCCCGAGCAGAAATTGTCGCTGGCGATTCATGAGACCGGCCAAGCGGGCGGCATCCTGGTCGCCACGCATCTCGGCGCGCGGCGGGCGTTGACCGACGCCGAGTTGCTGCGCGCGTTCCTGCTCTATCCACTGCTTGCTCTGACCATCGTCGGCGGCATCCATTGGCAAGCCTTGAAACTCTGGCTCAAGGGCGCGAAATTCCATCGTCGGCCGCAGCCGCCGGGGGAGGGCGTGACCGTATGACACCGCTGGATCCACGCGCCGTCGGCGCGACCGAAGGGTTGTCGCAACCGCTTCATTTGTTCTTGAACCTCGCCGGCCGTGTCGAGGTCGGTGCGCTGACGATCACGGTGCCGGACGGGCGGGTCTATCGCGTGGCCGGACGCAGCGCCGGTCCCGTCGCCGACATCACCATCCGGAATTCGCGCATGGCGCGGCGCGCGCTGCTCGGCGGCTCGGTGGGTTTCGGCGAATCCTACATGGATGGCGATTGGGACACGTCGGATCTTCCCGCGCTGCTGTGCCTCACCGCCTACAACGAGGATCATCTCGGCGACGTCCACAACGCCGGTGCGTTTTTGACCCTGGTGCGGCGGCTCTGGCACCGCTTCAACGACAACACGCGCCGCGGCTCGCGACGCAACATCGCGCATCACTATGATCTGGGGAATGCGTTCTACGAGCGCTGGCTCGACGGGTCGATGACGTACTCCTCGGCCGTGTTCGAGGCCGGGATCCATGATCTGAAATCGGCGCAGAGATGAAGTATCGCAAGCTCGCCGAGAAGCTGGC
>JANNTF010000213.1:0-4490 GCA_031403455.1 Alphaproteobacteria bacterium
CTGATCAGGAACAGGATCGCGCGTGCGAGCTCGTCGGGTTCGGCGATTCGCTCCAGCACATAGCGGCGCCGAACCTCCTCATAGGCTGCCGCCGGATCGGGCGTCGGATCGATGCTCTGGCGGAACAGCGGCGTCTCGACGGCGCCGGGGCAGACGGCGTTGACACGGATCTTCGGCGCCACTTCCATCGCCAGCGCCTTGGCGAACATCACGAGCGCGGCCTTGGAGGCGCAATAGGCGGTGCGATGAAGGAGCGGCCGCAGCGCGGCGCCGGACGCCACGGCCACGATGCTTCCCCTGGCTTCACGCTTCAGCGCCGGCAAGGCCGCCTGGGTCACCAGAAAGGCGCCGGTCAGATTCACGTCGATGATGCGGCGCCAGGACTCCAACGGCATGTCCTCGACCGGTGCGACCAGATCGATGCCGGCATTCAGCACGACACCGTCGAGACCGCCAAGCGCATGCGCGGCCGCGTCGACCGCGCGCGCGACGCCTGCGCCATCGGTGACATCGGCGATCACGGAGACCTCCGACTCGCCGCGCACACGATCGAGCACCGCGACACGCGCCCCTTGCGCGGCAAACAGCACCGCCGTGGCGCGCCCGATGCCGGATGCGCCGCCGGTCACGAGAATGCGGCGCCCGGCGAGTCTCACGGCAGGCGCGCGCGCAGCTTGAGGCCCGGACGTACGGCCTCGGCGACCTCGTCGCAGCGTGCGAACCAGACCCTGCTGTGCAGGCGCATGTGCTTGATCAGCTTCTCCAGCATCGTGATGCGCGACGGTCTCCCGATGATCTGCGGATGCATCGCCAGCACGAATTCCCGGTCCTCGCGATAGAGCGTGTCGAACTCGTCGATCCATCCCTCCAGCACCGAGGACGGGGGATGCATCGTGCGGCCCGGCAGCGTGATCGAGTAGAGGAAGAACGGCGCGTCATCGAGCACCCAGGCGAACGGGAACTCGACGATGTCGGTCCGCTCGCCGTCGATCTCGTGCAAGTACGGCGAGTCATCGTCGAAGTAGTTCGATGAATAGCCGAACCCGTATTCCTGGATCAGCTTCAGCGTGATCGGGCTGAACTCACCCGCCGGCGAGCGGTAGCCGCGCGGCGCGAGACCGGTGACGCGCTTGATGATCTCGAAACCCTTCTCCATCTCCTCGCGCTCCTGCTCCGGCGTGAGGCTGACGATCCAGGCATGCGACCAGGAGTGATGGGCGATCTCGTGGCCACGCTTCACCACGTCCTCGATCAGCGCCTGGCGCTGCTGGATGACGAGACCCGGCACGAAGAACGTCGCCTTGATGTCGTAGCGATCCAGCAACTCCAGGATACGACCCATCCCGACCTTCCAGCCATAGCGACCCTGGCTGAGCACGATCGGTCGCTCGGCATTCTTCGGATCGCGCGAGGTCCACAGCGTCTCGGCATCGAGATCGAAGGTCAGCATCGCGGGAAAGCCTTGGGGAGCGAATGGCATGCGGCACGTCTCCGGTCAGATGAAGCGATGGAAGCCGATCCAGCGCTCGGCCACAACGAGGAAGATCGCGGTGGCCGCGATGAGCAGCGTCGACAGCGCCGCGATCGACGGGTCGACGCCGTACTCGATCGCCGTGAAGATCTTGACGGGCAGCGTCACGTCGCGCACGCCAACCAGGAAGATCGAGACTGGCACGTTGTCGAAGGAAGTGATGAATGCGAAGAGTCCGCCGGCGATCAGCCCGGGCCGGATCAGCGGCAGCGTCACGCGTGCGAAAGCCTCGACACGCGGCGCACCCAGGGTGCATGCCGCGTTCTCGAGGTCCGGATCCACGCCGGCCAGCGACGCGATCACCGCACGCAGCGTGTACGGCACGCAGAGCACGAGGTGCGCGAGGGCGAGCCCAAGGAAACTCCCGCGCAAGCCGACCATCGAATAATACTGCAGCAACGCCACCCCGATCACGATGCCGGGAAAGGCCAGCGGCGCCATCAGCAGGCCCGAGACGATGGCAGCGCCGGGAACCCGCCGGCGCACCAGCGCGTAAGCGGCGAGCGTGCCGATCAGCAGGGCGCAGATCGTGGTCACGCAAGCGAGCTTCAGGCTGAAGAGCAGCGCCGCCACATAGTCGCGGTCGGCCAGCACCTGGACGAACCATTTGAGCGTCAGCCCCTTCGGCGGAATGGTCAGGTAGGCGGTGTTGGTGAAGGCGGCCAGCACGATCACGAGGACCGGCAGCATCAGGAAGCACAGCACCACCGTCACGTAGACTCCGAGCGCGATGCGACGCGCGCCGGCCGCGCTCATGCTTCCGCTCCCGCACGACGCGCCAGCGCGCTGGAGCCCGCGATCAGGATCACGCTCACCAGCGTCAGCAGGAAAGCGAGCGCCGAGCCGAGCGGCCAGTTCAGCAGCTGGAGGAACTGCTCGAAGATCAGGGTCGACATCACCTTGTAGGTCGGGCCGCCGAGAAGGCGCGGCGTCACCAGCGCGCTGACCGTCAGCACGAAGACGAGGATCGAGCCGGAGACGATGCCGGGCAGGCTCAGCGGCAAGGTCACTTTCCAGAACGTGACGAGCCAGCCCGCGCCGAGGCTGCGCGCGGCATCCTCGACATCGCGCGGCAGATGTTCGATCGCCGCCATCAGCACGAGGACCATGAAGGGCAGGAAGATGTGCGTGAGGCCGATCAGCAGGCCGGTGAAGTTGAACAGCAGCTTGATCGGCGTGGCGATCAGACCAAGCGTGATCAAGGCATCGTTGATCAACCCGCGATTGGCGAGCAGCGCGATCCAGCCGAAGGTGCGGACCACGAGATTGAGCAGCAGCGGGAAGATGACGAGCAGGATGAGCCAGCTGCGCAGCCGCGAGCGCGTCCGCGCCAGGAAGAACGCCAGCGGATAGCCGATGATGAGGCACAGCAGCGTGACGATCACGCCGAGCATCACCGTGCGCCCGGCGATCTCCAGGTAGTAGTCATCGGTGAGGGCCTTGATGAAATGTTCGAGCGTGAACCCGGTCCCGATGCCCTGCCCCGCAATGTACGGCTTGAAGCTCATCGGCAGCATCAGCGCGAGCGGCGCCAGGAAAACGACCAGCAGCAGCAGCAGGCTCGGCGAGAGCAGGCCATAGCCGGAGTGCAGGATCGCACGCCTGCCCGGCCCGGCCGTCACGTTGCGCTCGCTCCGGGCCCGCGCAGCTCGACCGCATCCGCCGTCGCCCAGGCGACATGCACCGCATCCCCCGGCCTGAACAGCCCGCCATCCCGCGGCATATGCGCGCGCAACTCCCGGCCATCGCCCAGCGCCAGCGTGTAGTGGATCGCCGAGCCGGCGAAGGCCGCGACGAGAACCTTCACGGGTCGGCATTGGGCATCGCTCGTCGGCGACGCGACGACGCGCAGATCCTCCGGCCGCACCGCCAGCGTCTCGGTGATGAAATTCGCGCGCCCCACGAAGCGCGCGACGAAGGCATTCACCGGTCGACGATAGACATCCTCGGGCGTGCCGATCTGCTCCAGTCGGCCGGCATTGAGGACGGCGATCCGGTCGGCCATCGTCAGCGCCTCGGCCTGGTCATGCGTGACGAACAGCGCCGTGATGCGCAGCTCCTGCTGCAGCCGGCGGATCTCCGCACGCATCTCCTCGCGCAGCGTGGCATCGAGATTGCTCAGCGGCTCGTCGAGCAACAGCACCTGCGGCGAGATCGCGATCGCGCGCGCCAGCGCCACGCGCTGCTGCTGGCCGCCGCTCAACTCCGTGGGCTTGCGCCCGCCGAGCCCGTCCAGCCGGACCATCGCCAGGGCGCGCGCCACCTGCATGGCCAGCGCCGCGCCGCGCACGCCGCGGCGCTGCAATCCGAACGCCACGTTGTCGGTCACGCTCATGTGCGGGAACAGCGCGTAGCTCTGGAACACCAGGCCGAGATTGCGCTTATGGACGGCCGTGTCGGTGATGTCGGCGCCGCCGAGATGGACGCGCCCGCCATCCGGTTCGATCAACCCGGCGACCATGCGCAGCACCGTCGTCTTGCCGCAGCCGCTCGGACCGACGAGGGCCAGCAACTGGCCCTCGCCGATCTCGAGCGTCAGTCGATCGACGGCCGTGATCTCGCCGTAGCGCTTGGTCAGAGCGTCGAGGCGAAGCCCGGACACGCGATTGGTTCAGCGCGCGATCTCGCGGCCCCAGCGTTCGACCCAGCCGGGACGCTGCTTGGCTGTCGCGGCGGGATCAGGAAAGTACATCTTCTCGATGCCCTCACGATATGGCAGCGCACCAGCCAGCGCCGCATCGAGAGTGACCTTCCTGTTGACCGGCCCGGCATATTGCTTTTGCGCGAAGCAGAGCTGCGCCTCGGGCGAGAGCAGCATATCGATGTAGCGCTCCGCGAGCGCCTTGTTCTTCGCGCCCTCGGGCACGCCCACCGTCGGCAGAATTCCGATCGCGCCCTCTTTGGGGAAAACGCTGGCGACCGAAAGTCCCTTGGCCGCCGCGGCCCCGACGCGGTCGGG
>JANNTF010000214.1:0-4194 GCA_031403455.1 Alphaproteobacteria bacterium
AGATTGGCGGCCTGCTGCTCGGTCAGGACGACTCTGCTCTCGGCGGTTGCCGCGCGGCGCGCAAGCTCGGCGGCCTGGGTCTCGCTGGCCGTCGCTTTGATCTCGGCGGCCGCCAGTTGCCGCGCCAATTTCGCCGCTTGCTGCTCGGTCAGGACCACCCTGTTCTCGGCATCGCGCGCGCGCGCATCCGTCGTCGACAGACGCTGTGCGAGCTCGCGCGCCTCGGCATCGCGGGTCGTGAGCCGGGTATCCAAATCCTGGCCGCGCCGCTCCGACGTCGTGAGCAGACGCTGGAGTTCGCTGGTGCGGTCCTGCGCCGTGGTCAAAGCGCTCGCGACATTCGCAAGCCGGCCCTCCGACGCGGCGAGTTCCGATTGCAGGCGTTCGCGAATGCTCACCGAACTCGTGAGTTCGCCCGTCAGCAGATTCACCTGGTCGCGCAGATCGGTCGCCGACCGGCGCTCCAAGGCGAGCTGGTCGGCGAGTTCACCGACACGCCGCGAGAGTTGATCGAGCGCCTGATCGCGCCCGGAAATCATGTCCTTCAAATGGAACTGGAACAGCGTGAAGATCATCAACACGAAGACGATGACCATCAAGAGCGTGGCGAGCGCATCGACGAAGCCCGGCCAGATATTGAGCCCTTCGCGCCGCCGCCGACGTGTTTGGGTGCTCACGGCCCCGCTCCGGCCTCAGCGCTCGTCTTCGGCGAGTGCCGCGATCGTCCGCGCGAGAAGGCGGAACTCGTTGCGAATGTCCTGCGTGATCTGCGCGCGACCGGCCTGCGTCTCATCGAGCAGGCGCGAGAGCAGCGCCTCCATGTTCTTCAGCGATCCGCGCAGCAGGTCGTCGCTCGCCGGCGCCGGGCGCGCGGCGGAATCGACAAAGCGCTGCAGCGCCGGTTTTATCTCCAGCTGCGCCTCTGCCAGGCGCGTCATCAATTGCTGCTCGGCGCGCATCTGCTCGGTCAGCTGCGTCAGTCTCTCGCCGAGCGTGATCAGCGCGGCATTGGCGCCTTGGCGTCCTTGTTCCGCTTGCTGGACGGTGCGCTGGAAATTCTCGAGATTGTCCGCGGTCTGCTCCAGAAGCGCCTGGATGTAGGCCGGGACCGATTGATCGCCGTCGCCGACCGAGCCGCCGCCGCCGAGCCGCGTAATTCCCGACAGCCATTCCTCGAGCTCGTTGAAGAAACGATTCTGCGCCTGGCCGGATTGCAGATCGAGGAAACCGACGACGAGCGATCCCGCGAGTCCGAACAGCGATGAGCCGAAGGCCGTCCCCATGCCCGCCAGCGGCGCTTTGAGGCCGACCTGCAGATCGTTGAACAGCGACGCGGAATCGGTTGCACCGGTCAGGCTCGTGATCACGCTCGACACCGAGCTGACCGTCTCGAGCAAGCCCCAGAACGTGCCGAGCAGACCCAGAAAAATCAGCAGCCCGACGAGGTAGCGGGAGAGGTCGCGCGATTCCTCCAGCCGCGAAGAAATGCCATCCAGCAGGGCGCGCGTCGCGGAGGCCGAGAGCTGAAGCCGGCCGCTCTTGCGCTCGCCCAGCATCGCCACCATCGGCGCCAGCAAGCGCAGCCGCCGTGTCGGCGCTGCCGGGCGGTCGCTGCGAAAACTGCGGATCCACGCCACTTCGGGATTGAGGATCAGGACCTGTCGGAAATTCTCGGCAATCCCGAGCAGCAGAACGAAGACGATGATGCTGTTGAGAATCGGCGTGTTCAGGAAGGCGGTGATCAACTGCTCGCGCAGGAAGAACACGACCCCCACCACGCAGACGAGGAACAGCACCATGCGCAGCAGATACTGATAGGGGCGGGTCATCGCCGGAACATCGTCAGATCGACGCGATCGGCTGGACCGCCATCAGCCTGGGCACCACGCGCGTAGACGTCCATGCGTGTCGACGCGATCCCCTGATCCATCAGGTAGGAGCGCACCGCCAGAGCGCGGCTGAGGCTCAGGCGACGCGAGCGATTGCCCGAATCCTCGGTGCCGCTGGCAAAGCCTTCGATGCGTAAACGCATGTCGGCGGATTTCTTCAGCTGCTCGACGACGCCACGAACCTCGCTGCGCGCGTCGCTGGGGAGATCGGAGGTCTCACCGGAAAACGCCACGCGTGCGCTGGGCGCGGACCCTGCCGCGCGTGCGGCGGGAATCGCCGCGGCGATCTGCGGCGCATCGCCGGATGCCGGTGCGGGCGCCGGCGCCGGCGCGGCGGTGGCAGCTGGCGGCGATGGCGCCGCGGCGACGATCGGCGGGGACGGAACGGATGGCGTCGCTGCCGGCGCGATGGGCGCCGCGGCGGTCGAACTGGTGACGCTCGGCTGCGGCGGGGTCGGGGAGACCGTCACGGGCGGCGGCGCAAGCGTGGGCTGATCGCTGAAGCTGGGTGGCGGAGCCGGCGGTCGGAATCCAGCCCCACCGGCAGCGGCGCTCGGTACCGGAACCTGGGGCGGCGGCGTTGCCGCGACGACGGCCGTGGTGTCCGGCTGCGGCGGCGCGGGAGGCGGCGCACGCAACAATACGGGATCATTGTTCTCGGTCAATTCGGGTGTGCGCGCGACATTCGCCGCCGGGCCGCGCCGCGCCGCAGTCGCCGCACGCGATGACACCGAACGCGGCGGAGCTGCCCGGCGCGCAGGCGCTGCTTGGGGCGGTTGGAGGCGCCGTGGTGCGCCTGGCGCATCGGTGACGACAGGGCCCGTGCGCGAGAGTTGATCGAGCACCGTCCAGTCGACCGTCACGCTCGAGCTGCGCTGGCGCAGTTGCTGCTGCGCTGGCGCGTCGGCGGCAAAGCCGAACGTCATGGCCAGCGCCAGAAGCAGGGCCAAGGTCGGGGCCAGCGTCCCGTTGATCACGGAACGAGCGGGAATCGAACGCGTTTTCAGCATCTATCGGGCAACTTACTCAGGGTCTTGCAACCCTACAACGGTCTTCGGTTGGAGCGGTCAAGCAGTTTCGCCGCGCGAGCGCCCGATTCGCCGCACGTCAGGTCGCCGGCACCGGTCTGGAGGCCTCGCGGAGCATCCGACCGATGGGACCAAGGAGGTGCGTGTTGGTCGCGAGGACATTGCCCGATCCGAGCACATCGGCGCGCCCATCGATGTCCTCGATGAAGCCGCCGGCTTCACGGATCAGCACGATCCCGGCCGCGATGTCCCACGCGTGGAGGCCATACTCCCAGAATGCGTCGAGGCGACCGGCCGCGACATAGGCGAGGTCGAGCGCCGCGGCGCCGGCACGGCGCACGCCCGCCGTCTTCGCCATCACCGCCGCCAGCGTATCCAGATAGACGTCGTGATCGCCGCGAGTCTGAAACGGAATGCCCGTTCCAATCAATGAGTTGTCCAGCGCGCGCCGACCGGACACGCGCAGCCGTCGATCGTTGAGGAAGCTGCCCTGGCCGCGCTCGGCGAAGTACATCTCGTCCTGGATCGGATTGTAGATCAGACCGGCGATGATCTGCTTCTCGCGCTCGAGCGCGATCGACACCGCAAAATGCGGAATGCCGTGCAGGAAATTCGTGGTGCCGTCGAGTGGGTCGATGATCCAGCGATTGACGCCGTCGCCCGCGACCTCGCCGCTCTCCTCCATCAGGAAGCCGTAACCCGGCCGCGCGCGCTCGAGTTCCTGGCGGATCAGATTCTCCGATTTGTGATCGGCATTGGAGACGAAATCGCCCGGGCCTTTGACCGACACCTGCAGGTTTTCGATTTCGCCGAAATCTCGAGTCAGCGCCCGACCGGCCTTGCGGGCGGCGCGTTCCATCACGGTGTAGAGGGGGGAGCGGACAGCCATGAGAGATCAGTGCACCGCTTGGCGCATCAATCCCGCGACCGCTCGAGATAGGAGCGTTCCTCGATATTGACGACGATGCGGGTGCCGGCCGCGATGAAGGGCGGCACCATGATCTTGACGCCGTTGTCCAGCAAAGCGGGCTTGTAGGACGAGGACGCGGTCTGCCCCTTCACCACCGCGTCCGCTTCGACCACCGTGCAGATCGTGCTCTGCGGCAGCGTGACGCCGACGACTTCGTTCTCGATCAGATTGATCGAGCAGATCATGTTGTCCGTGAGGAAGTCGGCCGCGTCACCGATCATGTCGCGCTTGACCGTCGTCTCAAGGACCGAGAGCCGACGCTGGCGGCGCGCAGTCTGCGCATCGCGCGTGAAGATTGGGCATACGC
>JANNTF010000215.1:0-3948 GCA_031403455.1 Alphaproteobacteria bacterium
CCCATCCCCCGCAGTTCAAGAACGCGGCAGCGACGAGGATCGGCGCGATGGCGTGACGAATGGCGTGTTGGGCTCGTCCGGAGATTTGAGTTTCAGTTCCGATCCGATCCGATCGGATCTCTGACTCATCCCGGCCGCTCCCGCTATGGCGTCGCTTGCTCCCTATCTCGTTGAGGCCCGTCTCCCTCGCCGCCGGTCTTCGTGCCGTTCGGCGCAACCCGGTGAGGACATCTTGATTACGTCTCGTGTCCCGTCGGCGCAGTTCCGTGGAGGCAATTTCTCGAAGGCGGGTTGCAGCGAAAGTCTTGTTCCGTTCGGTCCGTCATCCGTTCGACGTCAGAACGCGGCGTGCTGTCATTTCGTTCCGCGCACTCGGGATGCCGGCTCGGAGATTGCGGTACCGACTCTCTTCACCGCGGCAAAGGCACTTGGAAAAACTCACGCTCCACTCGAACCATCGTCGCTCATCTCATCGTCGCTCATCTCGCGTCGCTCGTGCCGTCATCACGCCGATGGCGCGCGATCACGCGATCGACGCGGCCGACCTAAGCACCGGCGTCATGAGGCTGCAACATGCGACGCCCGAGCGACTGAAAATTTTTTTCTCGACTCTTCGCTCTCGTGCGTCCGCGCACGGCGAGAGTCATCACGATCGCATCGCGCGATGCGCGCGATGCGGCGCAAGTCAAGACTTGATTGCTTTGATCCGTTTCGACAGGCGGGACATCTTTCGCGCGACGGTGTTGCGATGAACGATGCCGCGCTTGGCACCGCGCATCATCTCGCTCTGCGTCTTGTTGAGCGCGGTTGCGGCCGCTGCCTTGTCGCCCGAACTGATCGCGGTCTCGACCTGCTTGACGCTCAAGCGCATACGCGAGGTGCGCGAATCGTTGATTGCCTTGCGCTTGAGCGACTGACGCGCCGCCTTCGCGGCAGATTTCGTGTTGGCCATGTCGATCTTCCACGGAAAGGGGTTGGCGCCCGGAAAAGGCGCGCGGGTTATATCTCCGGCCCCCCGGAGCGTCAACACAACGGGGCCGGTCCGGCGCCGCGGTTCAGCGGTGCTTGAACTGCGGCTGGCGCTTCTCCACGAAGGCGGCCATGCCTTCCTTCTGATCGTCGGTCGCGAAAGTCGAGTGGAACAGCCGGCGCTCGAACCGGACGCCTTCCGCCAGGGAAGTCTCGAATGCACGGTTGACGGCTTCCTTGGCCATCATCGTGATTGGCCGTGACAGGCTCGCGATCTTCTCTGCGATCTCGATCGCCTTGGCGATCAACTCGCCGGCCGGAAACACGCGACTGACCAGACCGCATTGGAACGCCTCTTGCGCGTCCATGTGCCGGCCGGTCAGGCACATGTCCATCGCCTTGGACTTGCCGACGAAGCGCGGCAGACGCTGCGTGCCGCCGGAGCCTGGGATGGTGCCGATCGTGATCTCGGGCTGGCCGAATTTGGCGGTCTCGGCGCAGACGATGAAGTCGCACATCATCGCGACCTCGCAGCCGCCGCCCAGCGCGAAGCCGGACACCGCGGCGATGATCGGCTTGCGGCAGACCGTGACGCGTTCCCAACCCCTGGTGATGAAATCCTCGAGATAGACGTTCATGTAGGATTTGGTCGCCATCTCCTTGATGTCGGCGCCGGCCGCGAAAGCTTTCTCCGAGCCGGTCAGCACGATCGCGCCGATGTCGTCGTTCGCCTCGAAAGCGTCGAGCGCATGGCCGAGATCGGTGATCAGTGCGGCGTTGAGGGCATTGAGCGCCTTTGGTCGGTTGAGCGTGATCAGTCCGACGCGGCCGCGGGTTTCGACCAGGATGTTGTCGTACGCCATGATGTCCTCGCTTGCGATGAATGGAAGATGCCAAGGCCGCCGCGGCGGCCTCAGCTGGGTGTGATCAGGATGCGCACGTCGAGCGTGTGCACGCCGGCCGGACGGGCCGGAAAGTCGATCTGAAGCTTCTCGGGCCCGCGCGTGAAGATGCCCGACGCCAGCAGGCGCCAGCCGAGCTGTGGCAGCGTGTCGCAGTAGAAGCGCAGCACCGCATCCGGCGTAACCGCGCCCTGCGCCGTGCGCGCGATGATCCGCCCTGCCGCCGTGTCGAAGGTCGACCGCTCACCGGCCTTCTCCGTCAACCCGGGCATCAGCGGCAGATCGTCGATCCCCTCGAAGAAGCGATCCGCGGCGCCGCCCGGCGTGGTTGCCAGCAAGGCGACGAGGCAGGCGGCACGCACCACGACGGATCGACGCTGGATCATCGTCGCGGGCTCTACCTCAGCGTTGGCGTACGGCGCAATAGAAGCTGGATCGACCGGCCTGGACCACGCGCTTCACGCCGCCGCCGCAGTCGCAGCCCGGGCAGGGGTGGCCCTCGCGGTCATAGACCGCCCAGGAATGCTGGAACCATCCAGCCTCACCCGAGGATTGCACGTAGTCGCGCGCGGAGGAGCCGCCGGCCGCGATGGCGCGGCTCAGCACGTCCTTGATCGCGGCGACCAGCCGCGTGGCGCGCACCAGCCCCACCGTACCGGCCAGTCGACGCGGCGAGATCCCCGCCTGGAACAAGGCTTCGCACGCATAGATGTTGCCGATTCCGGCGACGCGATGCTGATCGAGCAGCGCCGCCTTGATCGTCGTCCTGCTGTCCGCCAGCGCCTGGACCAGACGCTGCGGCGTGAAATCCTCCGAGAGGGGTTCGGGCCCGAGCGGCGCGAAGCGACGATCCGTCGTCAGCGCATCGCGCGCCACGAGATCGAGAACGCCGAAGCGGCGCGGATCGGAAAAGCGAATCTCCATGCCCCGATCCGTCGCGAAGGCGATGTGCTCATGCTTGCCCGGTGGCGTCGCATCGACCGGGCGCACGACCAGTCTCCCGCTCATCCCGAGATGCAGAATCATCACCTCCGCGCCGGCCGGCGCCAGTGGCGCGAGCTCGATCAACAGGTACTTGGCGCGGCGACGTACCGCCGTCACCTGACGTCCGATCATCCGAGCCGCCAGCTGGATGGGCAGTTTGGTGCGCAGATCGGCGCGCCGCGCCTCGAACCGGATGATCCGCGCGCCCTCGAGATGCGGCGCGATGCCGCGGCGGACGGTCTCGACCTCGGGCAGTTCGGGCATCGGCGTGCGGTCTCAATCGATCGTGGCGAGATCGGGCAGGCCGCGCCATTTCTTGGCATGGTCGAGCCCGTAGCCGACGACGAAGCGATCGTCGATCTGGAATCCGACATGGTCGGCGGCCAGGGCGACGGCGCGGCGCGACGGCTTGTCGAGGAGCACGCAGATCCGAACCGGCACGGCACCCAATCCGGTCACCAGCGCGCGGGCGAAATGCAGCGTACGTCCGGTATCGAGGATGTCGTCGACGAGCAGCACCGCGCGGCCATTCAACTGCTCCGGCAGCGTGCCGAGCACGCGGACCTGGCCGGAACTCTCCGTGCCATCGCCGTAGCTCTTGAGATTGATGAACTCCATGGTCGGGTGGATGCCGCGTCGCGCGAGCGCGCGGGCCAGATCGGCGGCGAACAT
Organism: Alphaproteobacteria bacterium; assembly: GCA_031403455.1. Taxonomy (GTDB): domain Bacteria; phylum Pseudomonadota; class Alphaproteobacteria; order CACIAM-22H2; family CACIAM-22H2; genus CAIOSQ01. The sequence goes on from JANNTF010000215.1 coordinate 3,528, forward strand.
GAAGGCGCCGTTGAGGATGCAGACCATGACGAAATCCGGCGGCAGGTCGCGGCCGAGCGCCTCGGCCAGGGAGTCGATGCGGTGCGCGATCGTCGCCGCGTCGATCAGGGTCTTGGGGTCCGTCATGGCGGCGCATTCCTTATCGGTTCGCGACATCCCTCGCCAGTTCTGCTTGGGGTGTCCGACGAGTCGCGCGCAATCCTGGCTCGCGGCGCGGCGCGGCGCTAGTTTCGCGCGAGATGAGCGACACGACCTCCTTTGGCTTTCAGGACGTTCCGGCCGACGCCAAGTCCTCCCTGGTGCGCCGCGTCTTTGACTCGGTCGCCGATCGCTACGACGTGATGAACGACCTGATGTCCGTCGGCATTCACCGGCTGTGGAAATCGGCCCTGATCGGCGACGTCGCACCGCGCGCGGGCGA
>JANNTF010000216.1:0-1905 GCA_031403455.1 Alphaproteobacteria bacterium
CGGCTCTTTGACCTCGGGCTCCTTGGAGAAGATCTCGGGCAGGAGCACCCAGTCGTCCGGGTTCTTCATCGCCGTGCGGCTGGATGCGAGACCGCCGATCTCGTTGGTATAGACGTCGCAGCGTCCGGCCTCGAGATTAGCCTGGTTCTGGTCGCGCGCGTTGCCGACGATCGGCGTGTAGCGGATGCCGTTGGCGCGGAACCAGTCGGCGAGGTTGAGCTCGGAAGTGCTGCCGCCGGTGACGCAGACCGTGGCGCCGTTGAGCTCCTTGCCGCTCTTCACGCCGAGCTTCTTCGCGACCATGAAGCCCTGACCGTCGTAGAGATAGATGCCGGCGAACTCGAGATTGAGTTCGGTGTCGCGCGAGAAGGTCCAGGTCGCCGTGCGGGCGAGCATGTCCACGGCGCCGGATTGCAGCGAGGCGAAGGCGGCGCGGAACTCGAGCGGCACGAACTTCACCTTCGCCGCGTCGCCGAGCAGCGCCGCCGCGACGGCGCGGCAGAAATCTGCCTCGAAGCCGTTCCAGCGGCCCTGATTGTCGAGCGTGCTCATGCCGGTCGAGGTGCCGGTCGACACGCCGCAATTGATCTCGCCGCGCTGCTTGATCGCGTTGATCGTGTCGTTCGGGGCGGCGAAGGCCGAATTCCACATCACAGCGGTCGAAGCCGCGACGCCGATCAGACACATGCGGTGATTGGTCATTGCTGCCTCCGCTCCCGAATGCCGGCTATGCGCGCCGGCCCGTCCCGCAACTCAGGCCGCGATCTTCGCCGGATAGCCGGCATCCTCGATCGCCTTGAGCACGGCGGCGCGATCGCCTGCGTCGACGCTGACCAGACCCTGTGCGATGTCGACCGAGACGCTCGCGCCGGGCTGCACGCCCTGGATCGCGTTCGTGATCTTCTTTGCGCAGCTCTGGCAGTGGACTTTCTCGACTTTGAACGTCGTCGTCATCGCTTCGTCTCCTGATTGCGGCGGCCGCGCGACGCCCGCTCGGCCGGATCAGATATAGCGATACGGCTTTCCAACGTTGGAAGGTCAAGCGGTCATGCGCGCTTTGCCGGAACGCGCACGGGCCGGCGACTTGTCCTCACAGGCCAGGTGGTCGCAGGCTCCGAACCGGCCGTGCTTGGTGGTTGAGGTGCGGTCGCGATGGGGCGGGTCCGCGAGGTCGTCGAGGATCGGGCAATGCGGGCGGCCGTCGCCGTGACAGTTCATGGCGAGATGGCGCAGCGTGCGGCTCATCGCCTGCAACTCGACGACCTTCGCCTCGAGCACGGCGAGATGGGCGAGCGCGAGCCGCTTGACGTCCTTGCTCACGCGCCGGCGGTCGCGCCATAACGCCAGCAGTTCGGTCATTGTTTCGACGGAGAAGCCGAGATCGCGCGCGCGCCGGATGAAGCGCAGCGTGTGCACCTCGTTCTCGCCATAGACGCGGTAGCCGGCGCCGCTGCGTCCGGCTTTCGGCACGAGGCCGATCGACTCGTAGTAGCGGATCATCTTGGCCGACACGCCCGAGGCGGTGGCGGCTTCGCCGATATTCATGGTTCGGACCTCCTCATGCGGCAGTGACATTCACAGGTGTCCCGGTGACCGGCCGTGATGTCGGGGCGTTGAGCGCGAAGCGGCGTAATCGCAGCGCGTTGGTGAGCACGAAGACGCTCGACATCGCCATCGCACCGGCGGCCAGCACAGGCGATAGCAGGACGCCCCAGACCGGATAGAGCGCCCCTGCCGCCACCGGGATCAGCGCCGCGTTATAGGCGAAGGCCCAGAACAGGTTCTGCCTGATATTCCGGATCGTCACCTGCGACAGCGCGATCGCCGTGGCGACGCCGCGCAGATCGCCGGACATGAGCACGACATCGGCGCTCTCGATCGCCACATCGGTGCCGGTGCCGATCG
>JANNTF010000217.1:0-2708 GCA_031403455.1 Alphaproteobacteria bacterium
GGCGATTTCGCCTTCCTTCAGTTTGAAGGCCGCCTCTGAGAATTCAGGCACCATCTCCGCCTTCTTGAAGAAGCCGAGATCGCCGCCGCTTTGCTTGCCCGAGGGGTCGATCGTGTTGTCGGCCGCGAGCTTCGCGAAGTCGCCGCCCTTCTTCAGCTCGGCCACCAGTTCCTTGGCCTTCTGCTCGGTGGCAACCAGGATGTGGCGTGCGCTGACCTCGGCTTCGGCCGGGTTGTCAGCCGCGAATTTCTGGAATCGCGCGCGTACCGCGTCCTCCGACGTGGCGGCGCCGATCTTGCGCGTCAGATAGGTCTCCTGGATCAGCCGCTCCTCGTAGCTTGCGACCCGCGAGCGGATCTCGGCGTCGTTGCCCAGATTGTCGCGTCGGCCCGCGAGCGCCAGAAGCTTGGCGTCGATCATGCGGTCGATCAGCAACGGGAATAGGGTCTCGAGCGGCATCTGCTGGAATTGCGCGGGCAGCGAGCGCTGGACGTTCTGCAGATCCGACCGTTTGATCGCCGAACCGTCCACGATCGCAATCACCGGATCGGCCGCCGTGTCGATCGGCTGCGGGGCTGCAGCTTGCTGCGCGCGCACCGCATCCGGGACGCCGGACAGCAGCAGAAATGTGGCGCCGGCCAGAACCACATGACGAGCGAAGTAAGACATCGAAAAACCTCTCGCGTGCATAAGATGATGCCCCAGTTTGCCCTCGTCCGCGGCGTCGGGACAAGCCGTCCAAACGTTGACACAACCCGTTGCCGGACTTATCTGTTCGCCCCCGATGGAGGGGCGCTTTGATGCCCGTCTCTCACCCGAAAACCGAAGGATATCTCGCGCATGTTCGGCGCCCTAGTCCGGACCCTGTTCGGTTCGTCCAACGATCGCGTCGTGCGCGCCATGCGCCGCTCGGTCGACGAGATCAATGCGAAGGAAGCGGAGCTCGTCGCTCTCTCGGACGATGATCTCAAGCAGCGCACACCTTGGCTGCGCGAGCGGCTCGCCAAGGGCGAGAAGCTCGACGACCTCCTGGTGGACGCATTCGCGACGGTCCGTGAAGCCGCAAAACGCACGCTCGGCCAGCGCCACTTCGACGTCCAGCTGATGGGCGGCATGGTGCTGCATCGCGGCCAGATCGCCGAGATGAAAACCGGCGAAGGCAAGACGCTCGTGGCCACATTGCCGGTTTACCTGAATGCGCTTGGCGGCGATGGCGTTCACGTCGTCACGGTCAACGATTACCTCGCCCGTCGCGACGCGGAATGGATGGGACAGATCTACGCCTATCTCGGCCTCAGCGTCGGCGTCGTCGTCCACGGGATGACCGACGAGGAGCGCCGCGCCGCCTACGGCTGCGACGTGACCTACGCGATGAACTCGGAGCTCGGCTTCGACTATCTGCGCGACAACATGAAATTCCGGCTCGATCAGATGAGCCATCGCCAGTTCAACTACGCGATCGTCGACGAGGTCGATTCCATCCTGGTCGACGAGGCCCGCACGCCCTTGATCATTTCAGGTCCGAGCGAAGACTCGCCCGAAGAATACAACCAGGTCGATCGCCTGATCCCTCATCTGGTGGCCGAGGATTTCGAGAAGGACGAGAAGCAGCGCACCGTCAACTTCACCGAAACGGGGGGCGAGCGGATCGAGAATCTGCTGCGCGAGTTCGGAATCCTGAAGACCGGCGGACTCTACGATCTGTCGAATGTCAGCCTCGTCCATCACGTCAACCAGGCGCTGCGGGCCCACAAACTGTTCACGCGCGACGTGGATTACATCGTCAAGGACAACAAGGTCATCATCATCGACGAGTTCACCGGCCGCATGATGGAGGGCCGGCGCTACTCGGACGGGCTGCACCAGGCGCTCGAAGCGAAGGAGCACGTCGAGGTCCAGACCGAGAACCAGACTCTCGCCTCGATCACCTATCAGAATCTCTTTCGCATGTACCCGAAGCTCTCGGGCATGACCGGAACGGCGATGACCGAAGCGACGGAATTCGCTGAGATCTACAAGCTCGAAGTCGTTGAGATTCCGACCAACGTCGCCGTGCTGCGCGCCGATGATGACGATGAGGTCTACCGCACGATGCGTGAGAAGACCCAGTCGATCGTCACGTTGATCGAGGAATGCGTGAAGCGCCAGCAGCCCGTGCTCGTCGGTACCGTGTCGATCGAGAAATCGGAGGCGCTGGCCGCGGAGCTGCAGAAGAAGAGCGTGCCGCACGCCGTCCTCAATGCGCGCTACCACGAGCAGGAGGCGCAGATCATCGCGCAAGCCGGCCGTCCCGGCGCCGTGACGATCGCGACCAACATGGCGGGCCGCGGCACCGACATCCAACTCGGCGGCAATTTCGACATGCGCGTGCGCCACGAACTCGCGGCGGTCATCGATCCCGCGGAGCGCGAGCGCAGGATGGCCATCATCAAGGACGAGATCGCGGCAGCGCGCGAGGTCGTCCTCAAGGCTGGCGGGCTCTTCGTCATCGGAACCGAACGTCACGAAAGCCGCCGCGTCGACAACCAGCTGCGCGGCCGCTCCGGTCGCCAGGGCGATCCCGGGGCATCGAAGTTCTTCCTGAGTCTCGAAGACGATCTGATGCGCATCTTCGGTTCGCAGCGCATGGATTCGATGCTGGTGAAGCTCGGCCTCAAGGACGGCGAGGCTATCGTGCATCCCTGGATCAACAAGGCGCTCGAGAAGGC
>JANNTF010000218.1:0-6270 GCA_031403455.1 Alphaproteobacteria bacterium
TCGACCGCGAATTCGCGCGCGATCGTGCGGTCGAGGGCGCCCATCACGTGCAGGATCTCGATGTGATCGCGGTGCACCGCCAGCCTCGCGCGGGTGGCGAACACGACGGCCGAGACGGCCGCCGCGAGCACGGCCACCAACATCGCCGCCGCGACCGCGGTCGCGAGCCAGGCGGCGGCGGTCACGCTGTCGCGCCACATCCGATGATCGTCGAGGCGCGCGCCGGGGACTTCCTCTGCGAGGAGTCGCTCCACCTTTCCGGTATCGAATTTGGCGCCGGGGATGAGCCGGACATCGATCAGCGTGGGCAGCGGCAGGCCGTCGATGATCGCCCCTTCACCGAGCCAGGGCGCGAGCAAGGCGCGGATCCGCGCGCGTGGAATCGGCTCCGCCGTCGCGACGCCATCCAAGCCGCGCAGCACGGCCAGCGCCTTGACCGTCGTCGCATCGAGATCCGGCCGCGGCGCGATCTCGACCGTCAACGCCTCGCTGAGCGCGCCTTGCCAGCGATCGGCGAGGCTGATCGCGGCGAGCGCGAGCGCGAGCGCGAGACAGGTCAGGAAAGTCGCGGCCGCGGCGATCGCCGGCAGATGCACGCGCGCATCGTCATTGGCCAGCGCGAGTAATCCACCGGGCCACGGTCGGGTCAGGACGGCGAGGAGGCGCGGCTCGTTCACAGCAGCCGCGGCGATCTGGCCGGCAACCGGACGAGGCGGCCGTCATTCAGTTGCAGTTCCGGATAGGGGAAGCGCTCGACCAGCCGCATGTTGTGCGTCGCGATCACCACCGTCGTGCCCATGCGGTGCAGGGCCTCGAACAGATAGAGCAGCCGCACGGCGAGCTGATCGTCGACGTTGCCGGTGGGCTCGTCCGCCAGCAACAATTTCGGACGCGCGACGACCGCGCGCGCGATCGCGAGTCGCTGCTTCTGTCCGCCGGAGAGAGTCGACGGATGCGCATCGAGCAGGTTGCCCAACCCGACCCAGTCGAGCAGCTCGACCACGTTGGCGCGGCTTTCATGCGGATCACGGCCGGCGATGCGCAGGGGCAAGGCGGCGTTGTCGACCACGGTCAGATGGTCGAACAGGCGGAAATCCTGGAACACCACGCCGATCCGCCGGCGCAGCCCGGCCAGCGCCTCGCGGCCTGCGCGCACGACATCCTGACCGAACAGGCTCACGCGGCCGCGGCTCGGTCCGCGCGCGAGGTAGAGCAGGCTCAACAGCGACGATTTGCCGGCGCCCGAGGCGCCGGTGAGGAAGTGGAACGAGCCGCCGGGCAGCGTGAAGGTGACGTCGCTCAGCACTTCCGGGCCGACGCCGTAGCGCAGACCGACATGCTCGAACTCGACGACCGCAGTGGCCGGCAGCGCGGAGGGGGCGGGTTGACTCATGGGGACACGCAGGAGTTTCGCACGGCGTCCGCGCGCCGAGCAAAACGCTTGGTGGCCCAATCGGTTGCAGGGCACCCAGACCGGCGCCACTTGGCTTGTCAGCAAGCGCACCCGTCGCGTACATAAGCCTCGGTCTCGCGCAATGGGCGAGTCGTCAAGGCCCATGATCCTCAGCTGTCCGACCTGTTCGACGAAATTCAACGTCCCCGACTCAGCGCTGCAGCCGGCCGGCCGCACGGTGCGGTGCAGCCGTTGCGCGCATGTCTGGTTTTCGACGCCGGATGGACGGCCCGGCGCGCCGCCGGTGCCGGTCGTCGTCGCGCGGCCCATCCCTGAACCGCCAGCGCCCGAACCGCCGCGTCCGGCTGCCGTCGTCGCGCCGTCGGAGAGCACCGATCTCGCCCTGACGATCCCGGAGCGCTTGCCGAGCGTCGCCTTGGCGGAGGTCTTCAAGCCGGCGATCGTGGCCGATACCGCCAGCGAGACGCCGGCCCTGGCGCAGGCGCGTGCCGCCGCGCGTGCAGGCCTCGATGCCCAGAAGGGCCGCTCGCTGCGCACGGCCCTCGGCTGGACAGCCTTTGCGAGCGTGATCGCCGTGCTTGCCGGTGCGATCTATTTCCATGAAGTCTTCGCCGCCGAGTATCCCGGCACGCGCCCGTTCTACCGTTTGACCAAGCTGATGCCGCAGATGAGCCATGACGGGTTGCGGCTCCAGGGTTTGCGCCCGGAGCCGGACATCACGCAGGTGGATGTCCGAAACCTGCCGGCCACGGTCACCATCAGCGGCGAGATCATCAACGAATCTTGGATTCCGCGATCGATCCGGACGCTGCGCGGCTCGCTGCTCGATGCGCAGCGTCAGGAGATCCGGCGCTGGGATGTCGTCACGCCGCGCCGCTGGCTGTGGCCGGGCGAAGGCGCGGCCTTCCGCTCGGAGGTCGAGTTGCAAGGCGTGCGACCCGCGGAGATCGTGATCAAGCTGCAACCGCTGGAGTGAGCGCGATGGCGCGGATCCTGGTCGCGGAGGACGAGCCGGCGGTGCGCGAGTTCGTAACGCGGGCCCTCCACCACGCGGGGCATGAGGTCACGGCCGTCGATGACGGGCAGCAGGCGCTGGAGCGTCTGGTCGATCTGCGCTTCGATCTGCTGGTGACCGACATCGTGATGCCGCATCTCGACGGCATCGCGCTGGCGCTGAAAGCGACGGCGGATTGGCCCGCCATGGGCGTGTTGCTGATGACGGGGTATCCCGCCGAACGTCAGCGCGCCTTCAATCTCGACGCGCTGATCGACCAGGTGATCCTGAAGCCGTTCACGCTCGATCAGTTTCTTGCGGCGGTCAGCGCCACGCTCACGCGCGCGCGCTGACCGCGCTCAGAACCGACGCAGCAAGCGTTCGATGTAGTCGCGCTCGACTTGCGGGCGGAACCGCTCCCCCGCACGGCGGAGCAGTTCCTCGAGGATTTCGCGCGAGCGCTGCAGATCGGTCTCGGCGGGGATACCCACGTCGCTCGAATTCGTCCCGTTGAGTCCGTTGTTCAGCGGCCGCCCCGCGGGGTCGCGGTCCTGCGCCTGCTGATCCGCTTCCTGCGGGTTCTGGCCTTCGTTCGGCTGACCATTGCCCTGCTGCTGCGCGAGCTGCTCCATCATCTGCTGCATCAACTCGCGCGCGCCTTGGCGCATCTGATCGAGCGCGTCCATCTGCGGCCGCAGCGCACGACCGCCCTGGCCGCGCTGCATCGAATCGATGGCGTCGCGCATCGCCCGCTCGGCACGCCCGAAGCCGTTGGGGATCTTGCCCATCTGCTCCGCGAGCTGGCGCATCATCTCGCCGAGCTGGCCGCGCAGCTCGTCCTGCTCGGCCATATCGCCTTCCATGCTGCCTTCGCCCTCGCCAGGCTGGCCGCCCTGCTGGCCTTGTTGTCCCTGCTGGCCCTGTTGGCCCTGCTGTCCCTGTTGCCCGCGTTGACCCTGCTGTCCGCGCTGTCCAGGACGCTGCTGCTGCGAGCGACGGAAAGTGCGATCCGTCAGCTGCTGCTGGCGTTGCATCAGATCCTGCAGGTTCTTCATCATCTCCTGCTGCTGGCCGCCGCCTTCCTGGCCCTCGGCATTCTCCTGGCCCTGGGAGGGCTGGCCGGCACGCAGATTCTCCAGCATCTCCTGAAGACGCTGCAGCATTTCGCGCGCCTGATCGCGCGCGCCCGTGCGCGCCATCTGGCGCGCCTGGTCGAGCATGCGCTGCAGGTCGCGGCGCTCCACGCGCTGTGCGTTGCGGTCCATCGGACGCCGCTCCTGCGGGTTGCGCATCGCGTTCTCCGCCATCGCCTGGAGGAAGCGGTCGATCGCCTGCTGCAATTCGCGAATCAGCTTCTCGATCTCCTCGTCGCTCTCGCGATTGGCGATGGCGTCCTGAAGCCGCTGCTGCAGCGCGCGCAATTCGCGCTCGGCGTGGCTCAACCTGCCGTCTTCGATGTGGAGCGCGGTGTCCCAGAGCAGGCTCTGCACGCCGTCGATCGTGGCGGCGGCCTCACCGTCCTTCGCCATCAGACGGAAACTCGCGAAGCGCAGGGCCAGAAACACGACGGTGTCTTCCTGGTAATGCGCGGGGATGCCGGCGACGGCGGTCAAGGCGCGCGCCACGTTCTGGCGCTGCGCGACGGGATCGCCGACCAGGGTCTTGCGCTGTTCGATGATCGCGCGCGCGACGGGATGCTGGAACACCCGCTCGGGGAGGACGAGCTCGACCGGGTCGGAGATGCCCGAATATCCGGCGGCATCGGTGGCGACCAACTGCACGCGGACCTTGAGTCCAGCCCAGGGATGCACGACCAGATCGTGGAAGCTGGAGCCCTTCGCCTGTTTCGCATTGGGACTCGGCAGAGTCAGCGGCAGGTCGATCGTCTGCTCGGTCACGCCCGCGGGCGTTTGCGCGCGTCGGATCGTCGCCGCGACATTGGCGAGCCCATAATCATCCTCCGCTTCGTAATCGAGCTTCAGCGCGGCGCGCCGTGTGCGCTCCGGCGGCTGCGCGAATCGAATCGTCGGCGGCTCGTCTTGGATGATGCGGATCGTCCAGGCTCCGATTGGCCGGCCATTCTGCTCGATGCGCAGATCGCCGCCGGTCTCCAGAGTCTGAGTCAGGCGGAAGCTCTTCGCGTCGACCGCCTCGAACGCGGTCGGCTTGGCATCGATCATCAATTGCGGCGCACCGCGTCCGCCAGAGACTTGCGCAAGCAGGATCGACCCGGTAGGCACCGCGAGTTCGCCGGTTTGATCGGCCCGCGGCACCAATGGCGGCAGACCTGTATAGGCGGGCGGCGTGATCCAGATATCGAGCATGCCGGGCGGGGCGGCGGCGAGGTGCACGCCGGGGATCAAGGCGCGCGCAATACGATCGCTCCAGCTGCCGGCGCCGATGGTGACAGCGACGACCAGCACGAGGCCGATCAAGGCGCGCAGCGCCATCGGATCGCGCGCGGCCAGATTGGGATGCGGCCAGCCGACTCTCACCCGGCCCAGCGCTTCGGTGATGCGTCGGCGATAGGCGGCCCAGAGCGCGGCGCTGGCCGGATCATTGCCACCCGAGGCCTGGCGATCCTCGAGCGCGACCAGCGGACGATGCGTGAATCCCGAGGCGGTTTCGAGCCGGCGGCGTGCGCTCGTATGGTCGGGCCAGCGCAGGCTCGCGAAGCCGCGCCAGGCGAGGAATGCGGCGGCGGTGGCGAAAGCGGCCAGCACCAACGCGTGCAGCCACGCATGGAGATGCGGCAGCGTGTCGGTCATCGCGACGACGAGGAACACGCCGACGAGCGCCAGGACCGGCCACAGCGCGGGCCACACCTGTTCCCACCACAACACGGCGCGCGCTTGCGTGAGACGACGTGCAAGCAGCGTATCGGCGATTTTCGCCGTCGGGCGAGTCTCGGCTGCGCGTCGCAGCGGATCGGGAGACGGCTCAGCCATTGACCGTACCTTCGCGTAAGAGCGTCCTAGGTACGAATTAGTCTGCCCGACCAGCGCGGCCAGGGTCCAGAGAACTTGTGTAACGGATGCGCGAGCGGCGCATTAACCTTCATGCATCCAGCCAGGGCGCCAGTTTCTCCGTGGCAATCAGCGCGTCGATGTCCTGGCGCGGGCGGATCACGGCGATTTCACGGCCGCGGACGAGGATCTCCGCGGCGAGCGGACGGGTATTGTAGGTCGAACTCATGGCGGCGCCGTAAGCGCCGGCCGCCCCGACCACGAAGAGCTCGTCTGCCGCCAGCGGCGGCAAGTCGCGATCATGGGCGAGATAATCGCCGGTCTCGCAGATCGGCCCGACGATATCCATCAGGACACGATTGGCGCCGGGCCGCGGCTCGCGGACCGGAAGTATGGGCATCCAGGCTTCATAGAGAGTCGGACGGATCAGATCGTTCATCGCCGTGTCGACAATCGTGAAGCGCTTGGCGACGCCCTCCTTCACGCGGATGACGCGCCCCAGCAGGACACCGGCGTCGGCGACGAGATGGCGACCTGGCTCGAGCACGATCGTGACATCGAGGCCGGCGATCGCGGCGCGCACGGCATCGGCATAGGCGCGCAGATCGGGCGGCGTTTCGTCGCGATAGACAACGCCGACGCCGCCGCCGAAATCCAGCCGCTTCAGCGGCGTGCCGCTGGCGTTGAGTTCTCGCGCGAGCGCACCCAGCCGCGCGAAGGCGTCGCGAAACGGCCCGATATCGGTCAGCTGTGAACCGATATGCACGCTCAGGGCCTCGAGCGCGATTCCGGGCAGGCCCCGCGCGAGCGCGGCGACGACAGGGGTCTGCGCCATGTCGATGCCGAATTTGTTCTCGGCCTTGCCGGTGGTGATCTTGGCGTGAGTCTTGGCATCG
>JANNTF010000219.1:0-2990 GCA_031403455.1 Alphaproteobacteria bacterium
GTCCCTGATGGCGCACGTAGCGTGCCATCGCCTGCCCGGCCACGCCGCCGAACACCGTCGAGTTGGCGACGCCATTTCCTCCGAGACGATTGGCGCCGTGCACGCCGCCGGTGTCCTCGCCCGCCGCGAACAGCCCTTCGATGCCGGTGCGACATTCGCGATCGAACACGATGCCGCCCATCATGTAATGCGCTGTCGGCACCACCTCGACGCGGCCGCCGGCGAGATCGAAGCCGCAATCGGCGCAGCGTTCGACCATGCCCTTGAACTGCTTCCTGACCGTGTCGGCGCCGAGATGGCTCATCTGCAGGAACACGCCGCCGAGCGGCGTCGTCCGGCCTTGGCGCATCACGTCGTCGATCGCGCGGCTGACGATGTCGCGGGTCGCGCGCTCGCCGTGGCGGTCATAGTCGCTCATGAAGCGCGTGCCGGCGCCGTCCAGCAGCCAGCCGCCGGCGCCGCGCAATCCCTCCTCCAGCACCGTGCCGGTCATGCGCGTATCCGGGCCAGCGAGCAGACCGGTCGGATGGAACTGCACCATCTCCATGTCGCGGAGCACGAGGCCTGAGCGCAGCGCCATCGCCATGCCATCGCAGGATTTGTCGCCTGAGGGCGTGTGGTAGCGATACATCGTCGGGCCGCCGCCGGTCGCCAGCAGCACGGCCTTGGCGCGCACGAAGACGAAACCGCCATCGCGCATGTCGACCAGCAGCACGCCGGCGAGCGCGCGGCCATCGGCTTCCGGGATCAAGTCCAGCGCGCGATGTTCCTCGAGCCGATGCACGCCGCGCGCCCAGACCTGCTCCGCGAGGCGGTTGACGATCTCGATCCCGGTGAGATCGCCCTTGTGTACGGTGCGGTCGAAGCTCTGCCCGGCGAAGGCCTTCTGATGCACCGTGCCATCGGGATTGCGGTCGAAGAAGCAGCCATATTTCGCTTCGAGCTCGCGGATGCGCGTCTGCGCCTCGGTGACCAGGATCCAGGCGAGGTCCTGGTCGTTGAGCCACTTGCCGCCATCGATCGTATCCATGAAATGCCGCTCGACGGAATCCTCGGGCGCCAGCGCGACGTTGAAGCCGCCTTGCACCATGCGTGTGCAGCCGGACTTGCCGAGCAGCCCCTTCACTGCGATCGTCACATGAAGCGCGGGGTCAGTCTCCAGCGCATGCAAGGCCGCGAACAAGCCGGCTCCGCCGGAGCCGAGGATGAGGATATCCGTATCGATGGTCTTCACGAGATCCTGCTCAATCGCGCGAGCGCCGCGGCACGACGCGACTGCGCCGTCGCCTCCACTGCCGTGTAGAGCGACGCGCCCTGGCTATCCATCGCCACCAGCAACGGCCCGAAGCCGCGCACCCTGAACTTCCAGAGCGATTCCGGATTGAGATCGTCGAGATCGACGTCCTCGATCTGCTCGATCCACGTCGTCTCCAGCGCGGCGGTGCCGCCGATGATCGCCAGATAGAGCCCGCCAAGTTCCACGAAAGCCGCGCTCGTCTCCGCGCCCATGCCGCCCTTGCCGATGATGATGCGCACGCCCTCGCGGGCCATGAGTGGACGCGTGAAGCGCTCCATGCGCGCCGATGTCGTGGTGCCGATGCAGACCGGCGCATAGCCGGCGGGATGCTCGTTCGAGCCCGGCGGCACCTTGCGCACATTCGGCGCGGTATGGATCACGGCGTGACCTTGCAGATCGAAGCGCGTGCGTCGGCCGCGGTCGAACATGTGGATCAGCGTCGCATCGCGAATGCCATAGAGCGTGCCGTCCAAAGTGACATGATCACCGATGCGTACGTCGCGCGCCTGCGCCTGCGTAATCGGCGTGGTGAAGCGATGCGCCGCCATGATCGGCGCCTCAACCCCGTTGTGGCCGCAGGACGACGACCTCACGACCCGACGGCAAGGTCGGCCGCGCGAGCAGTATCGTCGATCCGGGATTGAGCTGGATCTCGTAACCCAGGCGCTTGGCGTTCGTCAGGCGGTCGAGGAAGCCAAGCAGGCTCGCATCGCCGAAGTAATGCATCGGGATGATCACCTGCGCGCCGACCTGCTCGATGACCTCCATCATCTCCTGCTGCCCCAGCGTCCAGGTCCCGTCGACGGGAACGAACATCACGTCGATATGACCGAGCTGTTTGAGATGCTCAGGCGTCAGGCGATGATGGAGATGACCGAGATGGGCGATGCACAGACCGGCGGTCTCGAAGATGAAGATCGAATTGCCGTTATAGGCCGTGCCGCCGCTATCGCGGATGTTCGTGGGCACGTTGCGCACCTGCATGTCGCGCACCACGAGATCATGATCGGCGCCGCGCTGCGGCGTGCCCCAGCCCTCGAGGACATGGGTGACACCCGCTTCGATGTTGCGGCTGTAGTGCGTCGAATGGGCGATGTTCATGGTGACGATGTCCGGCACGACACGCGCCCGGACAAAGTCGTTGTAGTCGGTCGCGGCGCGCACGCCGTCCGCGCTCTCGATCAGGAAAGTCGAATGGCCGACATAGGTCACGCTGACCGTCCCCGCATCGAGCGCGATCGGCTTGAGCGACGCCACGCGCAGCGGCGAGATTTCGCCGGCCACGTTGCGCAGACAGACCGCCTCGGCGGCGCTCGCCGACAGCCAGGCGATCAAAGTCCAAAGGCAGAAGCCAAGCAGCCGCGACATCATCGCCGTTCTCCTAGAATCCGATTTCAACGCCGGCGGGGGTGAAGGTCGCGGTCGCCCGTCGCGCGGAATGACACTGGATGTTCACGGCCACGGGATTCATCGTGATATGCGTAGCGGCGGTCTCGACATGAACCGCGAAGGCCGTCGAGTCACCGCCGAGACCCTGCGGCCCGATGCCGAGCATGTTGACCGCATCGGACAAGGCCGCCTCGAGCCGCGCGCCCTCCGGATCCGCACAGCGGCTGCCGAGCGCGCGGGTCGCCGCGATCTTGGCCAGGTGCATGCACAGGTCGGACGTGCCGCCGATGCCGACGCCGACGAT
>JANNTF010000220.1:0-2190 GCA_031403455.1 Alphaproteobacteria bacterium
TGCGCTCTGGCGACTCGCGGGTCTGCCTGAAGGCGCCGAGCGGCGCGCGATTGCCTTGCTTGGATCCTCGTTGCGCCGGGTGACCGCTCATGGCTGACGGCGCGCGCAGCACGATCCTCGCGTTCGGCGACAACACATGGAACGAGTATTGGCAGACGCGCCAGCACATCCTCTCGCGATTGCCAGAGCGGGGCTGGCGTGTCGGCTATACGACGGGAATCATGTCGCGCTGGGATTTCGGCAAGGCGTCATGGCTCGAGGCGCCCTGGCTGCCGCGAACGCGGCGCGCCAATGGCGTCACGGTGCTCGAGGCCGGGCGCCTGACGGCGCAGACAAAATTCTGGCTGGCCCTCGATCATGGCTTGATGCGCCGCTTCGTGCGCTCGTTCCATGAAGCGGTGCGCGGCGACGAGTCCGGACCGCTCGTCGCCTATCTCTTCGGCCATCGCTTCCTGCCCTACCTGGCTGCGCTGCCGCCATGCACGGTGGTGCTCCACGCCGACGACAATGCGCCGGCGATGAACGGCTGGACTGCCGATGAAGCGCCACCGCGCGCCGCATTGATCGCCAAGGCCGACTGCATATTCGCGATCACCTCGGGCGTGATCGAGTCGCTGGGTCCCGATGCGTTCGCCAAGACAAGGCTGCTGCCCAATGGCGCCGATGCCGAGAGTTTCCAAATCGGCAAGCTGGCGCCCTGCCCTCCGGATCTCGCCGAGATTCCGCGACCGCGGATCGCCTATGTCGGGAGCCTGAACGACAAGGTCGATTTCGCGCTGATCGATCGTCTGGCGACAGCGCGGCCGGATTGGCACTGGGTCCTCGTCGGCAAGACCTGGCCGGCCGAGAGTCTGCGCCCGGAAGCGCGCGCGCCGCTGCAGCGATGCCGGGCGCGAGCGAATATTCACTTCCTCGGCGCCAAGCCGTTCTGGGAACTCCCGGCCTATTGCGCCCATGTCGACGTCAATACGATGGTCTATCGCACCGATGGCGACGGCTGGTGGCGCGACATCTATCCGCTCAAGCTGCACGAATATCTCGCGGCCGGGCCGGCCGTTGTCAGCAGCGACGTACCCGCGGTCCGCCCGTTCGGCGACGTCGTCGCGATCTGCCATTCCGATCAGCACTGGTTGAGTGCGCTCGCCGCCGCGCTCGACGAGCGTCAGGCATCGGCGGCGCATCGGCTGTCGATCGCGCGCGAGAACAGCTGGGACAACAGGGTGACGGTGATTGATCGCGCCTTGCGCGGTCTGCTGTAGTCGCGCGAAGCGTCACGCTTCAGGCAGACGGAACTGGCCGTGGCCTTCCAGGAATTCACGCGTGCGCAGCTGCGTCGGATGCAGCAGGACGTCGTGAGGCGTACCCTGCTCATGGATCAGGCCCTGATGCAGGAATACGATCTTGTCGGCGACGTGATAGGCGAAGCCGAGTTCGTGCGTGACGATCAGCATCGTCATTCCTTCTTCACTCAGCGTCAGCATCGTGCGCAACACCTCGCCCACGAGCTCGGGGTCCAGCGCGGATGTCGCCTCGTCGAACAGCATGATCGCGGGCTGCATCGCCAGCGCGCGCGCGATCGCGACGCGCTGCTGCTGGCCACCGGAAAGTCTGGACGGATAGCTGTCCGCCTTGTCGGCGAGTCCGACCTTCGCCAATAGCGTCTCGGCCTGAGCGCGCGCCTGCTGGCGCGGCTGACCCAGCACGGTCACCGGACCTTCCATCACATTCGCGATCGCCGTCATGTGCGGAAACAGATTGAACTGCTGAAACACCATGCCGATGCGCGTGCGCACGCGGCAGAGTTCGGTCTCCGCGTATCGCGCCGTGCCGCCGGCGCCGGGCGCGCCGATCGCCTGACCGCCGACATGGATGCGTCCTGCGGTCGGCAGTTCGAGAAAGTTCACGCAGCGCAGCAGCGTGCTCTTGCCAGATCCGCTGGCGCCGATGATCACGACCGTCTCGCCCTTGGCGACGGTCAGATCGATGCCGCGCAGGATTTCGGTGTTGCCGAAGGATTTGCGCAGGCCCTCGAGACGCAGGATTTCCTCGCCCATTGCCGGCCTCAATCGCTGCGCCCGAAACGCCGCTCGAGCGCATAGGTCAGCTGCACGAGCGGGAACAGGACGACGAAGAAGATGATCGCGACCGCCGTATACGTCTCGATCGGATTGAAATGGATCGCCGACAGCG
>JANNTF010000221.1:0-4055 GCA_031403455.1 Alphaproteobacteria bacterium
GCCACGTCGGCCGCGCCGGCGGCGGCGCCTACTGCGCGACCAAGGGCGCTCTCCTCAACCTCACGCGCGCGATGGCGCTCGACCACGCGGCGGAGGGCATCCGCGTCGTCAGCGTCTCCCCCGGCGCGGTGCTCGGCGACCGGCTGCGCGTCAAGTACGGCGGCGACGAGGCGGTGCAGGCGGCCATGGGCCCGCGCCACGCGCTCGGCCGGGCCGCGCGCGAGGACGAGATCGCCGAGGCGATCCTGTTCCTCGCCTCCGGGCGCGCGTCGTTCGTGACCGGCAGCGACTTCCTGGTCGACGGCGGCTACACCGCGTCCTGAGCGGCGGCGCAACCGCGCCCGGACCGGCGCGTTTCCCATTGGATCCGTCGCGTCGAACCGGCGCGCCCGGCCCTGCAGGGAGGCTCGATCATGAACGTCATGAACACCCGGATGATCCTCGGTCTGGTTCTGCTCTTCGGCGGTCTCGTGTGGGTCGCGTTCGGCATCCACGCGACGGACGCGCCGCTCGAGAAGTTCGTCGAGGCGTTCACCGGCCGCTACTCGGACAAGACGCAGTGGTCTCTGATCGGCGGCGCCGCGATCGCGGCCGCCGGAGTGGTCGTTGTGCTCGGCTCGACGGTTCGGCGCTGAGGAGGCGCGCCCGTCGAGGCGGCGCTCAGCCGCCCTTGACGCCGCCGGCGGTCAGACCGCCGACGATCTCCTTCTGGATGAACAGCGTCAACGCGAGCACCGGCAGGGTGACCAGCAGCGCGGCGGCGGCGAGCGGGCCCCACGCGACCTGCTCGAAGGTGAGCATGTTGTAGACCGCGACCGGCAGCGTGCGCGTCGTGCGCCCGCCGAGCACGGCGCCGAAGATGAAATTGTTCCAGCTGAAGATGATCGAGAGGACCGCGCCGACGACGATACCCGGGCGCGCGAGCGGCATGGCGACATGGCGAAACGCCTGCCACAGCGTGCAGCCATCGATCAGCGCCGCCTCTTCGAGATCGGGCGGCAGGGTCTCGAAGAAACCGATCATGATGTAGATCACGATCGGCAGGGTGATCACGAGATGGGTGATCACGATCGGCCAGACGGTCCCGGTCAGCCCGATCAGCTGGAACAGCATGTAGAGCGGGATGAGGTAGCTGAGCGCCGGCGTGATGCGCGCGATCAGGATCCCGATCGCGATCTTGTGCGCCTGCGCCTTGGCGATGCCGTAGCCGGCAGGGACGCCGACCACCAGCGCGACCAGCGTCGCGAGTCCGGTCACGATGATGCTGTTGATGAAGTTGCGGCCGAGATTGTTGTTCTCGAACACCGAATCGAAATTCGCCAGGGTCGGCGGGCTCGGCACGAAGACCGGCGGATAGGCCATGTTGTCGACGTCGTTCTTGAACGACAGCGACAGCATCCACAGCATGACCGTGATGGCCGGCGACACGATCACGAACACGGCGACGCCGAAAGCGAAGCGCCACGCGGCTTCGCGGATGCGCCAGCCCAGGCCCGGCCCGGCATCGCTCATGACCATTTCGCTTTCTGCCGCAGCCAGAGCAGAACGAGGGCAAGCGCGATGATGAGCACGAAGAACACGACCACCACGGCCGAGGCGTAGCCGATGTTGTAGAACGAGAAGGCCTGCAGATAGAGATAGATGTTGATCGTCTCCGAGGCCGTGCCCGGACCGCCCCCTGTAATGACGTAGATCGTGTCGAAGGCCTTGAGGGCGTCGATCGTGCGGATCACCGTCGCCAGCACGATGAAGGGCATGATCAGCGGCAGCGTGATCAGGCGAAACATCTGCCAGGCATTGGCGCCGTCGATGCGCGCTGATTCGTAGGGTTCGGTCGGCGCCGCGGTCAGGCCGCCAAGCACGATCAGCATGACGAGCGGCGTCCAGTGCCAGACCTCCACGAGCACGAGGCTCGGGATCACCGTCGACGGCGCATAGACCCAGAGCGCCGGCGGCAATCCGACTGCGGTGAGCAGATAGTTCAGTACCCCGAGCTGCGGGTGGAACATCATCGTCCAGACCAGCGCGACCGCCACCGGCGTCGCCATCATCGGCAAGATGAACACGGCGCGCAGCAAGCCGCGGAGCGGGAAGCGTTCGTTGAAGATCAGTGCCGCGGCGGTGCCGAACACGACCGGCAGCGCGACGGCGAGGGCGGTGAAGTAGAGCGTGTGCCCGATCGACTCGATGAAGCGCGGATCGGTCGCCAGCTTCGCGTAATTGGCGAAGCCGACGAATTCGCGCGCCGAGCCGATCTTCCACTCATGCACGCTCATGAACAGCGTGAACAGCCAGGGGAAGACGATGACCGCCGCGGTCAGTCCCAGGGCGGGATAGGCGAAGGGCAGATAATGCCGGCCGTAACTCGCACCGCGTTCTGTGGCGACGTCAGACGGCATGGGGCGAGGACTCGGGATGCATGGAGCTGAGAAGCGAAGGCGCGCTCCCCGCTGACCCGGCGGCGCCGGGCGAGCGGGGATCGCCGCGCGTCAGCTGGCCTCGGACTTCGCCAGAACCGGCGCGAACGCGTCGGTCGCCTTCTGCATCTCCGCGCGCGCATCGGCGCCGCCGATCGTGTTGGTCAGCCCGATGCCGAAAACGTCGCGGAACTCGGTCACCGGCACGATCTCGGGCAGGCCCGGACGTCCGATCGCCGCCGATTCCTGGAGGCAGGTCAGCCATTCGCGCGGCAGCTTGAGGCCGGCGATGACCTCGGCGTTGACATAGGGCGAGGCGCGGCACGGCGAACCACCGCCCGATTGTAGCAGCCGATTGCACATGATCTTGCTGGTCGCCCATTGGCAGTAGAGATACGCCGCCTCCTTCTTCTTGCTGGCGACGGGGATGCCGATGCCGTCGCCGAAGGTCGCGGAGTGACGCGCATTGGGACCTTGCGGCATCACACCGTACCCGACCTTGCCAACGATGCGCGACTTGGTGGGATCCTCCAGCGGCGGCGCGAAGCCGATGCCGTCGATCCACATGCCGATCTTGCCCTGGCTGAACGAGGTCTGCGCTTCGTTCCAGTTGAAGCCGACCGTGCCGGGCGGCGCGAATTCGCGATTGAGTTTCTTGTAATATTCGGCCGCGGCGATCGCCCCGGATGTCATCGTCTGCAACTGCACCGTCTTCGGATTCACCGGATCGATATCGTGGCCGAGCATGAAGCTCGTCCAGACCGGCACGTTGGCGTTCTTGAGGCCGCGGGACACCCAGCCATAGATGCCGGCCGACTTGTCAGTCAGCTTCTCGGCCGTCGCGACGATCTCTTCGAAACTCTTGGGGAAGGCCAAGCCTTTCGCCGCGAAGAGCTCCTTGTTGTAGTAGATCATCCAGGGATCGATATTGAGCGGCAGGGTGTCCATCCGGCCATCGCCCTGCAGCGCCCAACGCAAACCGCCAGCCGTGAAATCAGGGAAGTCGTAATCCGGCGACGTCAGCGACGAATCGGCGAGTAGCGGCTTCATGTCGTGCAGCCATTTCGCCTTGCCGAGAAGGCGCTTCTGCACGTGCCAGGCGACCGTGAGCACGTCGAATTGTGGGGTGCCGGAGTTGAACTGGATCACGGCCTGCTGGCGATGCTGCTGTTCGGGCACCACCTCGGAGCCGACCTTGATTCCGGTCAGCGCCTCGAACTCCTTCTCGTGCTGGCGCAGCACATTGGCGCGTGGCCCGAGAGTCATCGACACCTCGATGCTTTGCCCCGAAAATTTCTTCCAGTTGAACGCGCCGCTGGTCTGCGCTCTGGCCACACGCATGATGGCCGGCGCCGCGAGCACGCCGACGCCGGCGCCCAATGCCGCACGTCGCGTCAGTCCAACATGTGGGTTCTTTCGCTCTCTCATTGTCGTTCCTCCCGAGGATGTCGCCAGGAGCGGTTGAGCCCACTCCAATCCCCCGTAACGTAGCGACACCACGGGGCATCAGCCAAGCGTGACGTGACTGGCTCGCCCGGTTGCCAAATCGGCGCCGTCCGTCGAGTATCGCGCGGGGAAGATCCGGCGGCGCGTCTAGGGGACGTCACCGCGAGGACGAGGGGGAACTGCCGATGGCCA
>JANNTF010000222.1:0-1530 GCA_031403455.1 Alphaproteobacteria bacterium
GGCCGCTTCATCGCGGGATGGAGATAGGCGCGCGACGCGGACATGCGCAGGCCGTTGCGTGTCGTGATCTGATAGAGCCCGACGCCCTCATGCTCGGGACCGTTGAAGTCGGGACACCTGGGCAGCCCGAGTTCCTCGCCGGCGCGCAGGAAGTCGCGGCAGAGCGGATGCAGTTCCGTGGCGACGTCGCTGACCGGCAACGGCCCGCCGGCGCCGCGCCATGCATCCGCGCCGCCCGGGCTGTCCTCCATGCGCTTGAAGTACGGCAGCACATCCGCCCAGCCCCAGCCAGGATTGCCTGCCGCCGCCCAATCGTCGAAATCCGCGGGCTGGCCGCGAATGAAGACCATCGCGTTGATCGAGCTCGATCCGCCGAGCACCTTGCCGCGCGGCCAATAGCCGCTTCGGTTGTCCAGCCCGGGATCGGGCTCGGTGCGATACATCCAGTTGACGCGAGGATTGTAGAAGGATTTCCCGTAGCCGATCGGCACGCGCAGCCAGACATGACGATCATGGCCGCCGGCTTCGAGCAGCAGCACGCGATGGCGGCCGGACTCGGTGAGGCGCGCAGCGAGCACGCAGCCGGCCGATCCCGCGCCTGAAATGATGTAGTCGAATTCGTTCATGCTACGCTTACGTTGGTCGGGAGAGAGACTCATGCACGATGCGGGCGGGCGCAAGCAATCCGAGGTCCACGCGTGACGGTCAAGGGCTGAGCACGCGGGCGATGAGCGGATCCGATTTCAAGATCGTGCGGCTGACGGCGCAGATCTTCCAGCCCGGCGACTACGAGCTGAAGCGGCTCGCGGAGAACGGCTTCACCATCGTGCAATGCCACGACGAGGATCCGGCGGCGATCGCGCGCGCGGTGTCGGATGCGGACGTGGTCGCGACGATCGGCACGCCGATGCCGCGTGTCGTCGTCGACGCGCTCGGCAATGGACGCGCTCGGGCGATCGCGCGCTTCGGCACCGGCACCGACAAGATCGACGTCGCGCGCGCCACCGAGCGCGGCATCGTCGTGTGCAATACGCCGTATTTTTGCGTCGAGGACATGGCCGATCACGTGATGGCCATGATCCTGCACTTCAACCGCCAGCTCGGCCCCGCACATCGCGCGATGCACGATGGCGATCTCGCCCGCGCGCGCCGCTTCATCGCCGGATCCAACCGCATGAGCGCCAGCACGCTCGGCCTGATCGGCTTCGGGCACAGCGCCGTCCACACCGCCAGGCGCGCCCGCGGCTTCGGCATGCGCGTGCTGGCGACGCGCTCCAACCCCAACGCGCCGCGCGACGAGGCCGACGCGCTCGGCGTCATCATGACCGATCTCGACACCTTGCTGCGCGAGAGCGACTACGTCTCGCTGCACGTGCCGCTCACCAAGCGCACCGAGAACATGATCGGCGACGCGGCGCTGGCGAGGATGAAGCCCGATGCGGTGCTCATCAACACCTCGCGCGGCAAGCTGGTCGACGAGGATGCGCTGTTCCGCGCGCTGACGCAGGGGCGCATCGCCGGAGCGGGCAT
>JANNTF010000223.1:0-5157 GCA_031403455.1 Alphaproteobacteria bacterium
CAGGAGATCAGCACCCGATCACCGCGCGTGAACGCCGTGACGGCCGGCCCGATCTGATCGACGATGCCCACGCCTTCATGGCCTAGAATGCGGCCAGGCTGGCAACTCGGGACATCACCCTTGAGGATGTGCAGATCGGTGCCGCAAATCGTCGTCTTCGTTATCTTGACGATCGCGTCGGTCGGCGCGGCGATCTCAGGCTTTGGACGCTCTTCCAAGGCCTTCTTTGCCGGACCGAGATAAACGAGAGCTTTCATAGACGCCATCCCTGCTGTCGTGAAACCCTCGCGGAGCGCCATACACGTACGATCGGGCGCGCCTCCGGCGGCCCGCCTGTGAGTCGACCGCTCGGCGATGCGGAACTTGAGCTTCGATCGAACGGAAGCGGCAGCCTCGGAAACTACCCTGTTGCATAGATGGAGATCACCCGCATGAGCCGAGTCCTGCACCGTTCCACGAAAGTGAAGTTCGATGTCGCCGTCAGCGGCGATGGGCTGATGCTCACGCTGGCCGACGGACGCACCGTCATCGATGCTTCGGGCGGCGCCGCCGTCGCCTGCCTCGGCCACGGCAACAAGCGCGTCGCCGAGGCGATGGGACGCCAGGCGGAGAAGCTCGCCTATGTGCACACGATGTTTTTTTCCTGCGCGGCCGCGGAGGAACTCGCCGATTTTCTCGTCGGCCACGAGCCGGGCGGACTGAGCCACGCCTTCTTCGTCTCGTCGGGCTCCGAATCGGTGGAGGCCTGCCTCAAGCTCGCGCGCCAGTATTTCGTCGAGCAGGGCGAGCCGCAGCGCGTGCACTACATCGCGCGCCGGCAGAGCTATCACGGCAACACCTTCGGCGCGCTCTCGGCCAGCGGCCATCCCGCGCGGCGCGCCGTCTACGAACCGCTGCTGATGCCGGGTTTCAGCCATGTCTCGCCGTGCTTCGCCTTCCGCTACAAGCCCGACACTGAAACCGGCGCGGCCTATGTCGCGCGGCTGGCGGCGGAGCTCGAAGCCGAGTTCCAGCGCCTCGGTCCGGACAAGGTGATCGCCTTCATCGCCGAACCGATCGTCGGCGCGACGTCGGGCTGCGTCGCGGCCGAGCCCGGCTACTTCAAGGCGGTGCGCGAGATCTGCGACCGCCACGGCGCGCTGTTGATCCTCGACGAGATCATGAGCGGGATGGGTCGCAGCGGCACGCCGCATGTGTGGGAGCAGGAAGGCATCACGCCCGACCTGCAATCCATCGCCAAGGGTCTCGGCGCGGGCTATGTGCCGCTCGGCGCGATGCTGGTCTCGCGCAAGGTGATGCGCGTGCTCGACGCCGGCAGCGGCAGCTTCGCGCATGGCCATACGTTCCAGGCGCACGCCGTCGCCTGCGCCGCCGCCCTCGAGGTGCAGAAGATCATCCGCGAGCAGAACCTGCTCGCCAATGTGCGGTCGCTCGGCGACTACCTGAACGCCGCGCTCGCCGAGCGCTTTGGCACGCATACCAACGTCGCCAATATCCGCGGCCGCGGCCTGTTCCAGGCGCTGGAATTCGTCCAGGGCCGCAACTCGAACGCAGCCTTCGATCCGTCGGTGAAGTTCAGCGAGCGGCTCAAGCTCCAGGCCCTCGAGCTCGGCCTCGCGATCTATCCCAATGGCGGCACGATCGACGGCCGCCTCGGCGACCACGTCATCATCGCCCCGCCCTACAACGCGACGCGCGCCGACGTCGACGAGATCGTCAGCCGCCTCGAGAGGGCGGTGAACGCGACGGTGGCCAGCCTTTAGGCTGCGTTTCAGCGCGTCTTCGCCGCCGCCTTCGC
Source organism: Alphaproteobacteria bacterium (assembly GCA_031403455.1). Classification (GTDB taxonomy): domain Bacteria; phylum Pseudomonadota; class Alphaproteobacteria; order CACIAM-22H2; family CACIAM-22H2; genus CAIOSQ01. The sequence goes on from JANNTF010000223.1 coordinate 1,799, forward strand.
CCTTTCGCGCAGGCCCGTGATGGTGAGGCGCGTCGAGATGATCTCGGGATCGGTGATCAGTTCGATCAGCGATGCGCGGCCCGATTTGAGCGCGCGCTCGAAGGCGGCGGCGAAATCCGCGGTGCGCGTCACGCGCTCGGCGCGGCAGCCCAGCGCTTTGCCGAGCGCGGTGAAATCCTGATCGCTGAGATCGGTGCCGACGACGCGCTCGGGATGGTCGCGCTCCTGATGCATGCGGATCGTGCCGTACATGCTGTTGTTGAACACGATGACGATCGGCTTGGCGCCATACTGCACCGCGGTCGCGACTTCCTGGCCGGACATCATGAAGCCGCCATCCCCAACGAAGCCAACGACCACGCGGTCGCGATGCACGAGGCTCGCCGCCACGGCCGCCGGCACGGAGTAGCCCATCGCACCGGAAGTCGGGCCGATTTCGCGCCGCGGCCGGCCGTAGTGGAGAAACCGCTGCGGCCAGCCGGTGTGATTGCCGGCATCGAGGGTGATGATCGCGTCCGCCGGCAGCAGCGCGTCGAGCGCGTGCATCACCTTCGCGGCATCGAGCGGTCCCGCATAGGCCGGCGCCTCGAGCGAGCCGAGGAAATCCTTGCGCGCCGCCTCGGTCCACGCGCCCCAGGCGTTGCCGGCGAGCGGCGCCATCGCCTCGGCGGCGGCGAAGAAGCCATCGCCGGACGAGACGACGCCCAAGCTCGGGCGAAAGACGCGGCCGAGTTCATTCGCATCGGGATGCACATGGATCAGCCGCTGCCTGGGCTGCGGCGAATTCAGCGTCGTGTAGCCCTGCGTCGTCATCTCGCCGAGCCGCGCGCCGACGACGAGCACGACATCGGCCTCCTTGAAGCGCTTGATCAGCGCCGGCGGGCCCGATGTGCCGAGATCGCCGGCGTAGACCGACGAGCGCGTCGAGAACAGATCCTGGCGACGAAACGACACCGCGGTCGGGATGTTGCTCGCCTCGGCGAAAGCGATCGCGCGTCGGCACGCAACGTCGGACCAGCATGAGCCCCCGATCAGCATCAGCGGCTGCTTCGCTTGCGCGAGCAGCTCGCGCACCGCCACGATGTCAGCCGCATTCGCAGCCGCGCGATGCGCGACATAGGGCGCGGCATCGTCGACATCCGCCGTCTCGGTGAGCATGTCCTCGGGCAGCGCCAGCACGACCGGCCCCGGCCGGCCGGAGGTCGCGACGTGATAGGCGCGCGACATGTATTCGGGGATGCGGTCGGTGCGATCGATCTGCGTCGCCCATTTGGCGACCGGCCCGAACATCTGGCGGTAGTCGATCTCCTGGAATCCCTCGCGGTCCATCGCCTCGCGCGCGACCTGGCCCACGATCAGGATCATCGGCGTCGAATCCTGGAACGCGGTGTGCACGCCGACCGCCGCATGGCACGCGCCGGGGCCGCGGGTGACCATCGCGATCCCGGGCCGACCCGTGAGCTTGCCATAGGCCTCGGCCATGTTGGCGGCGCCGGCTTCGTGGCGCGCGTTGATCAGCTCGATCTGCGGGCTGTCATAGAGCGCGTCGAGCACGTCGAGATAGCTCTCGCCGGGCACGCAAAACGCCATGTCGGCGCCGTGCACGAGCAGCTGATCGACGAGGATGCGGCCGCCGGTGCGGCTGTTGCGAGTCGCCATGAAGCATGATCCTGAAATTGATGAAACGACGTGGAATCACGCCGTGACGAAGTAAACGGGCGCGGCGAGCGGTGTGTCAATCGACAGACCGCAGCTGTGACAGCGATCACTTGCGCCGGAGTCGGGTCGACCGCCATCCTATCGCGGCTTGCCACAAGTGAAGGCGCATCAAGCGTGAACATCGTCACACCCTCACCTCCTGCCGAAGTCGACGGGCCGTCGGGCTTCCGCCAGCTCCTGGGCTACGGCGTGGAGGTGTGGCGCGAGCACGAGGCCGTGGTCTCGATCAGTGTCGGTCCGCGACATCTCAATCGGGCCGGCAACGTCCATGGCGGGCTCATCACCACGCTGATCGACGCCGCCGCCGGATTCGCAGGCTGCTACACGCCGGTTCCCGGCAATGTGCGCAAGGCGACGACTCTGTCGATGTCGACGCAATTCGTCGCGAAGCTGAGCGCGGGCCGCCTGATCGCGACCGGCCGCGTGACGGGGGGTGGGCGCAAGATCTTTCATGTCGGCGTCGAGGTGCGTGACGCACACGGCACGCTGATCGCGACCGGGCAATGCACCTACAAATATCTGCCCGGCTCCGAGGATCCCAACGGCCAGCCTCTGGTACGCGGATCGGGCGCTCGCGGCCAGCTACCCGGCTGAGCGCGCGTCAGTCGAAACTCTGGAACTGCGCGGCTGCCGCGCGATCATAGCCGCGGCTCGCGAGCAGGAGCTGGCGCGTATAGGCCTCGCGCGGCGTGCCGGCGCGCAGCGACTCGGTCGTCAGCTCCTCGACGATGCGCCCGGCATTCATCACGGCCATGCGCTGGCACATGTGGTTCACGACGGCGAGATTGTGGCTCACAAGCACGAAGGTCAGCCCGCGGCGCACGCGCAGATCGGCGAGCAGGTTGAGCACTTCGGCCTGGATCGAGACGTCGAGCGCCGAGGTCGGCTCGTCGAGCAGCAGGATCTTCGGTTCGACGATCAGCGCGCGCGCGATCGCGACGCGCTGGCGCTGGCCGCCGGACAATTGATGCGGGTAGCGGAAGCGGAAGCTGGGCCCGAGCTGCACCTCGGCGAGCACACGATCGATGCGCGCTTCGGCGTCGCCGATGCCGTGGATCGCCAGCGGCTCGGCGAGCGCGCGATCGACGGTGTGCCGGGGATGCAGCGAACCGAACGGATCCTGGAACACCATCTGCACGGCGGCGAAGAATGCGCGGTCGCGACGCCGCGTCAGCTTGGCTCCGAAGATCTCGAGAGTGCCGGTCCAATCCGGGTTGAGACCGGCGAGCGCGCGCAGCACGGTCGACTTGCCGGAGCCGGATTCGCCGACGATGCCGAAACTGTCGCCCTGGTCCACCGCGAAGGAAACATCGCGCACCGCATGCGTGTCGCCGAAGCGCACGTCCAGCCCGTCGACGCGGATCGCGCTCATTGCGTGAGCCAGGCGGGATCGCGCTTGAGCGTCGGCAGGACCGTTGCAGGGCGGTCGAGCTGCGGCAGGCAGGAGAGCAGGCCGCGCGTATAGGGATGCGTCGCGGCGTCGAGTTCGCGCGCGCGCAAGGTCTCCATCACGCGGCCGCCATACATGACCAGCACGCGGTCGCAGAACGACGCGACCAGCGCGAGGTCATGGCTGATGAAGATCAGCCCCATGCCGCGCTGCGTGACGAGATCGTCGAGGATCGCCAGCACCTGCATCT
>JANNTF010000224.1:0-3983 GCA_031403455.1 Alphaproteobacteria bacterium
GCAGCGCTCGGGCGGCCCCGATGCCGCTGGAGGCTCCCGTGACCTGGAGGCTGGCCGGCGAATGCTTGTGTGTTCCGTTCAATTGGGGACGAAACGACTCTATAGTCGCGCGGCATCGAGTCCGCCAACCCGGCGCTCGACGAGTTTGAGAGGATGGGCGTGGCCGTTTCGAGCATGACTGGTTTTGCCCGCGCCACCGGCGACGACGCGCAATGGCGATGGACCTGGGAGGCACGCAGCGTCAACGGTCGCGGCCTGGACATTCGCGTGCGCGTTCCGGCAGGCTTCGATCGGTTGGACCAGCCCACGCGCGCCGCGGTCGCCAAGCGCTTCCAGCGCGGCAGCGTGAACCTCGCGCTGACCCTCGAGGCCGCGACGGCGGAACAGCCCACGCGAATCAATCGTGCGCGCTTGGAGGAATATCTCACCGTCGCGCGTGCGCTGGCGCAGACCCAAGGTCTGGCCCCGGCGCGCGTCGACGGAATTCTGGCGTTGCGCGGGGTGATCGAGGCTGACGATCAGGGTACCACCGCGGACGCGGATGCCACTTCGGCGTTCGACGCGGCGGTGCTCGCGTCGCTCGACGATGCGTTGATCGGGCTGGCCAGCGCGCGGGCCGCGGAGGGTGCGCGGCTGGCGTTGATCTTCGACGAGTTGCTGGCGACCATTGCCGCTCTCGTCGCCGACGCCCGTGGTCTCGCAGCGACTCAGCCTGTCGCGCTCAAGACGCGCTTCGATGCCCAGCTCGCGGAGTTCCTCGGCGGGGCGGCGCCGGTCGCGGCGGAGCGTCTGGCGCAGGAGGTGGCTTTGCTGGCGTCGAAGGCGGACGTGCGTGAGGAACTCGATCGCCTCGACGCGCACGTGCATCAGACCCGCGCGCTGCTGACGGCATCCGCGCCCGCCGGCCGCAAACTCGAGTTCCTCGCGCAGGAGTTCAATCGCGAAGCCAATACGCTTTGCTCGAAATCCGTGGATCTCATGCTCACGCGCTGCGGCCTCGACCTGAAGGTTGCGATCGATCGGTTGCGCGAGCAGGCGGCCAATCTTGAGTGAGCGGGACAGCATGGCGCCGATCATCGCGCGGCGCGGTCTGATGCTGGTGCTGTCGTCGCCGTCGGGGGCCGGCAAGACATCGATCTCCCGGGCCTTGCTGGAATGCGAGCCCAACCTGTCGATGTCGGTCTCCGTCACCACGCGACCCAAGCGCCCCGGCGAGGTCGCCGGTCATGACTACCATTTCATCGACTCCGAGCAATTCGGCCTGATGGCGAATCGTGGCGAGCTGCTGGAGCACGCGAAGGTCTTCGGCAATTACTACGGCACACCGCGCGCGCCGGTGGAGGAAGCGCTCGGCGCCGGGCTCGACGTGCTGTTCGACATCGATTGGCAGGGCACACAGCAATTGAGCGAGGCGGCGCGCGCCGATCTCGTCGCCGTGTTCATCCTGCCACCGTCGACGCGCGAGTTGGAGAAGCGCCTGAAGACGCGCGCGCAGGATACGGCCCAGGTGGTTGCGGAGCGGATGTCCAAGGCGGCCGACGAGATGAGTCACTGGCCCGAATACGATTACGTCGTGATCAACAACGATCTGGATGCGAGCGTGGTCGAGGTGCGATCGATCCTCGCTGCCGAGCGGCTGCGCCGTGATCGTCAGATCGGGCTTGGCGATTTCGTCAAGGCGCTGCGTGAAGGGCAGTGACGCTTCACGATTTCAGTGATTGGGAATAGGCGCGCGCGAGGGCGCAGAACTCGGGGACCGTCAGCGTCTCGGCGCGCGCCTCGGGCCTGATTCCCGCCGCCTCGAGCCGCGGCAAGGGATCGCCGCCCAAGCTGCGCAGCGCGCTGCGCAGCATCTTGCGGCGTTGGCCGAAGGCGGCCGCAACGACACGCTCGAGCATACGCGGATCGGCCGGCGCGACGGGCGTCGGGCGGGGCACGAGCCGAACGATGGCGGATGCGACTTTCGGCGGCGGCACGAAGGCGGCTGCGGGAACGTCGAAAAGCCGTTGCGCCTGCCAGTGCCATTGCGCGGCGATCGCCAGGCGGCCATAGGACTCGCCATCCGGCGCGGCGACGATGCGCTCGACCACTTCCTTTTGGAGCATGATCGTCAGGGATTCGAAGGCAGCGGGATGCTGGAGCCAGGCGAGCAGAAGCGGCGTGCCGACGTTGTAGGGGAGGTTGGCGACGACCCGCCGCGGGGCTTGCCCCAGCCCATGCACCGCGACGGTCAGCGCGTCGGCCTCGATGATGTCCAACCGCCCGGGAAAATGGCCGGCGATCTCATCGAGCGCCGGACGGAAGCGACGATCGCGCTCGATCACCACGAGCTTCGCGGCGCCAGCGGCCAGCAGCGCGCGCGTGAGTCCGCCGGGGCCGGGGCCGATTTCAACCGTCGTTCCCGACGACAGCGGGCCCGCGGCACTCGCGATGCGGCCAGTCAGGTTGAGGTCGAAGAGGAAATGCTGGCCGAGGGATTTGCGCGCCAGCAGCGCGTCACGTTCACAGACGGCGCGTAGCGTCGGCAGTCCGTCCCGCGCCAGCTCTGCGTCCGCCCTGCCTTGGTTCAAGCGCGGATGTCGACATACGCCTGGCGACGCAGATCGCGCAGATAGCGTCGCGCCAGGAGATCGAGCCGCTGGCGGGTGAGATTGTCCTGGATATCCTCGGCGGAAGGCAGGCCGGACGGCGCGTCCTCGCGCGTGCAGGCCATCAGCACCACGATCGCATTGCCGGCGCGCACCGGCTCGCCGGCCTCGCCGGCCTTGAGCGCACGGACCTTGTCGCGCACGGACGGGTTGATGTCGCCCACGCGCAGGCGCTGGGCTTCAGGCGGCGGAGGGACGCGTAGCTCGCGCGCCGTCTTCGTCAGCTCCTCGCAGCCATTCACGGCTTCGCGCACGGTTGCCGCGAGCTGCATGGAGTTGCGCGCTTCGGCTTCGCTCCGCGCCGGCAGGATGAGCTGCGTCAGCGTCACCACCGCGTCGTCCGGACTCGATCCCGCGATCGTGCGCCGGTTGCGCAGTCCATAGATGTAATAGCCGCCCGGCGTGCGGATCGGTGCGGTGACCTCACCCGGGCGCAATGCCTTGATGGCGGCCTCGATGGCGTCGTCGAGCTGACCTTCCTGCACCCACCCGATATCGCCGCCGGTCGCCGCCGACGCGCTCTGCGAGAATTGCTGGGCGAGCGCCGGGAACGGCGTGCCGCGCTGCATCTGCTGGATCAGGTTCAGCCCGTTCTGTCTGACTTCCTCATCCTGGTCGGGATTGTCGAGGGCGAGGAACAGTTCGGAGAGCAGAAATTCAGGCGTCCCCTGCTTGGACTTCAAGCGGTCCAGTACCTCCTGGACCTCGTCTTCGCCGATCGTCACCTGAGCGCGCAAGCGACGCTGCACGAGCTTCTGCCAGCTGATCATCGCGCGCAGCTGCTGCTCCAGCGCGAGGCGCGTGACGCCATTCTGACTCAACGCCTGAAGCAACTGCCCCTTGCGCATCCGATTGTTCTGCTCGATCCGGCCAATCGCGGTTTCAACGTCCTCTTCGGTAACCGTGACGCTGAGCCGCGTCGCTTCCTGGCTCTGCAGCCGCTCGTCGATCAACGCGCGCAAGACTTGCGGCTCGACACGCTTGCGCACATCCGCGGTGTCCGGAAGGCCCGAGGAGACCATCGTCAGGCGGGTGCGGTTGGTGAGATCGAGCGCCGAAATCACCTCGTCATTGACGACGGCGACGATCTTCTGTCCTGCGACCTGCGCGGCGGCCAGCGTCGGCAGGGCAAGAATGGCGAGGGCGGCGAGAGCGGCGGACACGAAACGCATGTTTGCCTTATAGGGCCTTGGCGGTGCGCTCGGCAACGGGGGGCGAGGGCGCTCAGCCGTCTTCCTGGTGCAACAACGTGGTGACACCGAGCAGCGCCATGACGCTCGCTGGCGCCCATGCCGCGAGATAGATCGGAATGGCATTGCTCAGGCCGAGGGCGGC
>JANNTF010000225.1:0-5004 GCA_031403455.1 Alphaproteobacteria bacterium
CGAGCCGCACCCTGCGCTCCGCGACGCTGCGAAACTCGTCGCGCAAGTCAGCCGGCGTCTTGCCCTTACTTCCCTCGTCCTCGAGCCCCATCGTCCGCTCGCGTTCCATGTTGCCGAGGATCGCCTCGAGTTCGACGTCGACCATCCCCTCGGGCACGCCGAAGCCATGTGCTTCGGCAAGCTTGTCCAGCAACTGACGCTTGGTGCGCAACCGAGCCAGCTCGGCATATTCGCGTCCGATCTGATCGCCGACCGCTTTGCGCAATGTGCCGAGGTCCTCGAAGCCGAGATCCTTCGCCATCGCCTCATCGACTGGAATGGTGACCGGGGCGAGAACCTGCTTGATCGTCACATCGAACTCGGCCGCCTTGGCCTTGAGTTCCTCGTTCGGGTAGTTCTCGGGGAAGGTGATGTGCACAACCTTGCGCTCGCCATCGCTCACGCCCACGAGCTGATCTTCGAACCCTGGCACGAATTGGTTCGATCCGAGCTCGAGTCGATGGTCGGTGGCCGCGCCTCCAGGAAACTCCTTGTCGTCGACCCGGCCGGTGAAGTCGATCACCAGCACGTCACCCTTCTGGGCGGGACGCGCAGCTGCTTCCGCCTTCGCCTTCCCGCGTTGCTCGGACAGACGTGCCAACGCCTTGTCCGTCTCCACATCGCCGACCTGGACCTTGATACGCTGCAGCGTGAGCGACTTCAGATCGACAGGAACGATCTCGGGAAGAATCTCGATCGCCAGCTTGTATTCGAGATCGGCGCCCTCAGCGAAAGCGGTGACCTCGACCCTCGGCTGCATCGCCGGTTTGAGGCCGCGATCCTGCAGGGCTTGCGACGAGGACGACGAGACCGTCTTTTCGAGCACCTCCCCCATCACAGCGGATCCGAACCGCTTCTGGAGAACCGGCAAAGGAACCTTGCCTGGCCGAAATCCCGGCAGCGTCGCCTCGCGGCCCAACTCCGCCAAGCGTGCCGCGATGCCTTGCGCAATCGTCGCAGCCGGCACGACAACCTTGAACTCGCGCTTCAACCCCGCACTTGAAAGCTCAGTGACTTGCATCTCGAAACGTTCCTTAAGCTTGCATCATTTCATCAGAGCCCGGCGCAGCGGACTGCCGACGCCGAGCCTGGTGCGGGCGGAGGGACTTGAACCCACACGACTTTTGGTCACTGGAACCTAAATCCAGCGCGTCTACCAGTTCCGCCACGCCCGCCCGCGCATACGAGCGGCGATTAGCTACAGGCCTGCCCTGCCGTCGTCAACCGGTCGACGGCATCACAGTGATCACCGCAGGAGGATACGCGCGACCGCGGCAATGATGGCATCCGGATCCAGTCCATAGGTGCGATAGAGATCGGGCAGATCGCCGGACTGCCCGAATTTCTCGACCCCAAGGCTTTCGATGCACTGGCCGCGAACGCCGCCGAGCCAGGATAAGGTGGCGGGATGACCGTCGAGCACGCTGACCAGGCGCGCGTCGGGCGCGAGGTGGGCGAGAAGGCGCGCGATATGGGAGTCGAGGCCGTCACGGCGCCACTGCGCGTGGAGAATAGCGGGTGACGTCACCGCCAACAGGCCGGCCCCGGGCAGGTCCTCACGCAACTGCGCCAGCGCGGCCAAAGCCTCGGGCATCAATGCCCCCATCGCCACGATCGCGAAATCGCACGCGCCCGACGGTGGCTCGAGCCAGTAACCGCCTGCGACAACGGCCCGCCTAGTCTCGACATCGAGCTGGCGCGTGGGCTGCGCCAGCGGCCGCGTTGACAGCCGGAGATAGACCGATCCGCCATCCTGGTCCTGCATGTGATCGAAGCTCCAGCACATGATCTCCGCGAGTTCGTCGACATGCGCCGGTTCGAAATAGGTCAAACCGGGCTGTCCCATGCCGATCAGCGGTTGCAGAATGGATTGGTGCGCGCCGCCTTCGGGCGCCAGCGTCAGGCCGGACGGCGTGGCGACGATCATGAAGCGGGCGTCCTGGTAGCAGGCGTAGTTCAAGGCATCGAGGCCGCGTGCGATGAACGGATCGTAGACCGTGCCGATCGGCAGCAGCCGCGCGCCGAACAGCTCGGCCGACAGCCCAAGCGCGCCGAGCATGAGGAACAAATTGTGCTCGGCGATGCCGAGTTCGATGTGCTGACCCGCGTGCCCCATCTGCCAGAGTTGGGCGGAGACGATTTTCTCCTCCTTGAAGATGTCCTTGATATCGCGTCGGTCGAAGATGCCGCGGCGGTTCACCCAGCCCCCGAGATTCGTCGAGACCGTGACATCCGGGGACGTGGTCACGATGCGACTGGCCAGCTGGCTCTGGCTTCCCGCGATTTCATAGAGCACACGTCCGAAGCCTTCCTGCGTGGACATCGCGGCCGTGGCAACGACAGCGAGTGATTCCGGGACCGGAATGCGCTGCGCGTCATATCGTCGCGGGAATCGCGCGGCGAACGGAACCGACGCCAGGAACGCCTGAAGCTCGGGCAGAGGTACATCGATGCCGGCGAACTTCGTCCATTCGTCGCCTGCCGCAATGCCGTGCGCAGCCCGCAGCACCTCGATCTGCTCGACATTCATCAATCCAGAGTGATTGTCCTTGTGGCCGGCAAAGGGCAAGCCATGGCCTTTGGTCGTGTAGGCGATGAAGCAAGTCGGCAGATCGCTGGTCTCGGCTTGGCGAAACGCCTCCAGTACGGCCTCCATGTCGTGACCGGCCAGGTTGGTCATCAGACGGCGGAGGCTGGAATCGTCATGGGCATCAAGCAACGCACGAATGCCCGGGAACTGACCGAGATCGCGTCGCAAGTGCGCGCGCCACTCCCCTTTATAGGTCAAAGCCGCATAGAGCGAGTTGGGGCATTCATCGATCCAGCTGCGCAGCCGCTCTCCGTCCGGCGCCGCGAAGGCCGCTTCGAGCAGCTTGCCGTATTTGAGCGTGATGACGCGCCAACCCAGCGAGTCGAACACGCCGATGATGCGCTGGAACAGACGATCCGACACGACGCTGTCGAGGCTCTGGCGATTGTAATCGATCACCCACCAGAGATTTCTGACATCGTGCTTCCAGCCCTCCAGCATCGCTTCGAAGACATTGCCCTCGTCGAACTCCGCGTCACCCACCAGGGCCACCATCCGTCCCGGCGTGTCGCCGCTGCTCGCGAGACCCTTGAGATGGACGTAGTCACGGACCATCGAGGCGAACAGCGTCTCGGCGACGCCGAGCCCGACCGAGCCGGTGGAGAAATCGACGTCGTCGTCATCCTTGGTGCGTGACGGATAGGATTGCGCGCCGCCCAATGCGCGAAACCGCTCGAGCTTCGCCAAACTCTGATGACCCAACAGATACTGGATCGCGTGGAAGACCGGCGACGCGTGCGGCTTGACCGCAATGCGGTCTTGCGGCCGCAAGATGTGGAAGTAGAGCGCGGTCATCAGCGTCGCCAGCGACGCCGATGAGGCTTGATGGCCGCCGACCTTGAGACCATCCCGCTTGGGGCGGAGATGATTGGCGTTGTGGATCATCCAGGACGACAGCCAGAGCACCTTGCGCTCGAGCGCTCGCAGGATCTCGAGGGTCTGTGGATCGACAGGCGGCGCGGCTTCGGAAACGAGGCGCAATGTCGGCACGGCAGAGCTCATGGCGTTTCTCCGGAGCATGCTACGAATCCTCTCGAGCTTACGCGCAGGCGTCGGAAAGAATCTTGCGAACTCCCCCGCTTCTTTCCCTTCCCAGGCATCCTTCTTCCTTGTTAAGTGAAATCGATGGAAGGATCTTTCGCGCGCCTCGATGAGATCGACAGCCGCATCCTCGCGGAGCTGCAGCGCAATGGACGGCTGAGTAACCAGGATCTCGCGGTCAAAGTCGGCATGTCCGCGTCACCCTGCTGGCGCCGCGTCCGCGCCCTGGAGGAGCGCGGGGTCATCAAGGCCTATGCCGCACTCGTCGATCCTGCCGCGCTTGGCCTGCATGTCAGCGTCTTCACCCAGGTCAGCCTCGAACGTCAGGAGGAGAAGGCGTTGCAGGTATTCGAGGCCGCCGTGTGCGAATGGCCGGAGATCCTCGAATGCTATCTGATGACGGGAGACGCCGATTATCTGCTGCGCGTCGTCCTTCCCAACCTCGCGGCCTACGAGCAGTTCCTGATGCAGAAGCTCACGCGGATCCCCGGCATCGCCTCGATCAAGTCAAGCTTCGCCCTGCGCTCGGTCAAGTACCGTACCGACCTGCCGATCGGCACGCCGACGACTCGTTAACCTTCCGGTTTCCACCCGCGTGCAATCACTCTCGAGCGGTGCGTCGCCGCTGCCTCAAGGATCCCGTGATGATGAAGGTTCGACGAGTTCCCACGCGGTCGGCATTGATTGGCGCGATGCTGCTGATCTTGCCGATCGCCGATGCGTTCGCACAGACGCCGCAGCCGCCGCGGACGCGCTTGACCTGCGATATCCAGCGTGGCCAGAGGCTGAGCTATATCGACAATCCAATGGCCGCCGCCGGCGTGAACCGCAAGGTGATCACCGCGGAGGAAACCGTCGCCGGCAAGATCGAGATCGTCTATCCCGCCGCCGGCACCGACGCGACGATCAGCGTGCCGGCCTCGCTGCGCGACACGGCAAAGGCCGGCGCGGCCCAGCTGCGGCGCTACGCGGCCGACGAGTACACCGGATTTCTGGGTTTCGATCCCGACGGCGGCGCCACCTGGGTAGTCACCTACTTCGCGCGCATCAACAAGGTGATCTGGACGATCCATACGCCGCGGGTGGACGGGCGCGATCGTGCGGCGCACGCGCGCACGCTGTTCGGCGAGTGCCGCCGCGACGAGCTCCGGTGACGCAGGCCCCGGCGGTCTACGACACCATGCTGTGAGCAATCCGCCGATACAGAGTCGGCAGCGCCGCTGCGGGGCGTATCCGGGTGACTTCGGCAAGGAGCTGACGCAATTCACGGATGCGGCCCGCCTTCGCGGCCGAGTCCGTCATGAGCTGCCAGAGAATGTCCCGTTGCGCATGAC
>JANNTF010000226.1:0-2164 GCA_031403455.1 Alphaproteobacteria bacterium
GTGATGGATCCCCATGTCACGCATCTGCTGCGCGAGCTCCGCGACGCGCTCGGCCGGCACATTGCCCTCGAAGGGGCATCCGAAGGCGGTGGCGATGGCGGCATGCACGGTCATGTCCGAGCGCGCGGCCAGAGTCATGACCTCGCGAAATCCGTCGAGCGATGCGGCGACGCTGCGGTTGACGTTGGTGATGTTGTGAGTCTCGGAGGCCGAAACGAACAGCAGGATCGTCTTCACGCCCGCCTTCACCGCATCCTCCGCGCCGCGCAGATTGGGCACCAGGCAGACGAGCTCCGGATTCCTCGACTTGTCGATGCCGGCATGGACCTCTGCGGCATCCGCCATCTGCGGCACCGCGCGTGGACTGACGAACGAGGTGACCTCAAGCTTGCGCACGCCAGCCGCGATGATCGCGTTGATCACCTCGATCTTGGTCTCGGTCGCGATGAACTGATGCTCGATCTGGAATCCGTCGCGCACGCCGACGTCGCAGATCGTCACCGATTTGGGATAGGCCATGGCAGCTCCTCCGGATCGGGGCAGACTAGCGCATCGCTGGTTGGAGATTAACCATCGTTGTCGACGTCGCGGATCGCACGGGGTGGGGAATCTGATCATGACGCCGGTCGGCCTGGTGATCGCCTGCTTCGCGCTGATCGCGATCTGCGCGTCCGCCGGACTGGAGATGGCTGCCGCGAGCAATTCTGCCGCCTCGCGCGCGCCGATCCAGGGTTCGTTCGCGCGCCCGGTCGCCAAGGGTGTCCTTGCTCTGCGCGAAAACCTGACCTTCGCGTCGTCGCGCAGCGGTGCCAGCTCGAGCCGAGACTGCACGGTCAACGCAAATCGGTAGCGCCGCCGGTTAACCGTCGGCGGATCTTACGTGATGGCGCGGGGCTTAACCGTCGCCGTCTCGATTCCGCTTTGGAGTCAGTGAAGCGTTCGTATGGCACGGCCCTTGCTCCTTGACGCGCAGAGCTTGAGTCGCGGGATGGACCCGTCACGGCTCCAACACGAAGGGACAAGATGATATGCGCAAGATCCTACTCGCCAGCGTCGCGGCCTTCAGCCTCGCCGCCGGAGCGATGGACCCGGCAAATGCCGCGTTCATCAACATCGACGACAGCGACCCGAACACGATCACCATCAACGCTGGCGATTTCGAAGGCGGGTTCTCGGTCAATGGTAATCTGCTGACCTCCGGCCTGGGCAACTCCGGCAGCATCACCCTGCCCGACGGTGGGAACTCGATCTCCGGCACCTGGATTGATTTAGGGCAGGCAGGAAATCAGCGGGTCGACATCCTGTTCGCACTGCCGGGCAACCCCACCTTCTCGACCAGCGGCATCGAGTTCGGCGCCACCAGCGACGGCAGTTTCGCCACTCTCTCCGGTTCCGTCGGCGGATTCGTCGATCCAAGTCTGTACTTCTTCACCGGGTTGCCGACGGTTGCCCAGGATGGCCACACCGAGAACGGTGGCGTCGCATTTCTGTCGGTGAGTTTCATCTCCGAGAATCCGAATCCAGTGCCCGCCCCTGCGAGCGCGCTGCTGCTCGGCTCGCTCCTGCCGGCCCTCGCCGCACTGCGCCGCCGCGCGGCGTAATCGACGCACAGCAAGCGGGGGACGGGGCCGGGCTCCGTTCCCCGTCGTGTCAGCTCACCGCGCGCAGCTGCGGGCGGTTCATCGTGCGGCGAATGGCGCTGCGCGTCTTGTCGAACATCTCATCGATGTGCTTCTCCTCGCAGACGAATTGCGGCGCCAGGATCAGCGTGTCGTAGGTGATGCGCGCGAGCAGGCCGTTGTTGAAGAGGTCCTGCAGCATCTCGTAGCCGCGCACGCCCGGCTTGCCGTCGGCGGGTTCGAAATCGACCGCTCCGAGCAGGCCGATGCCGCGCGTGTCGGTGACGATGCCGAACTCGCGCAGGCTGGCGATCTGCTCGAGGAAATACGGCGTCATCTTCTTGGCGCGCGCGAACAGATCCTCGCTCGCATAGATGTCGAGCGCCGCGAGCGACGCCGCGCAGGCCGCGGGATTGCCTGACCAGGTATAGCCGTGCATGAACTCGATGCCCTTCGCCGGTCCGGCCTCGGTGATCGTCTTGTAGACTTTCTCGTTGGCGACGACGGCGCCCATCGGCAGCACCCCGTTGGTGATCGCCTTTGCC
>JANNTF010000227.1:0-5072 GCA_031403455.1 Alphaproteobacteria bacterium
CATCGATGCCGCATCGGCGCAGTTCAGGAGAGGAGAGGAGAGGAGCGGAGATGATGATGCAAGGAGCCTCCAGCGTGGCGCGGCGTCTGATGCTGGCGTCGATGTCTCTCGCGAGTGCGTTGGCGGCGGGGGTGACGGAGCTCGCCGCCCAGCCGTACGACCCGCCGCCATCCGCTTTCACGGCCTATTGGGATGTTCCGGCCTTCAGGGATTTTCCCTACAAGGGACCATCCGCCGCGCGGGGCGTGGTGTTCTACAGCCATGGCGTCTCCGGAAATTTCGTGCAGTACGCATCCGCGCCGCCGGAACACATCAAGGATTTCGCCCGCGCCGGCTGGGACGTAGTGAAGATCCAGCGCAACAACACCCATGAGAACGGCTGGTCCGCCTCCGGCACGCGCCATGTCGCCGATTTGGTCGAGCGCGTGACGAAGGCTCACGCCCAGGGCTACCGGAAGATCATCGCCGCGGGACAATCCTATGGCGGCGCGATCTCGATCGAGGCCGCACGCAAGACCGAATTGCTGTTCGGCATCATCGCCACCGGGCCCGGACATGGCTCCGATGCCTGCGGGTCCCGGGCCGGATTCAGCAACAGCCGGATCTCCGACACGCTCCAACGACGGCTTGCCGATTCCATCGAAGGCGTACGCACCGCACGAATCGTCATCGTGATGGCCGCCAATGACGAGTGCCAGGGCTTCAACAATCCGACAGCCATCATCCGGGCGGCGCTGAACCGGACGCCCGGCCAATTCGTCTTTCTCGACGATACGGTCCCGGTGCACGGCCACAATTCATCCGGCACGAGTCAGTTCCGACTTTGGTACGGCAACTGCATTCTCGAATTCCTGAATCCGGATCGAGAGCCCAGTGGAAAGGAGATCTCCTGCCCATCGCCGAACCCCGTGCCGACATTCCTTTTCCCCGACAAGTTCGCGCCGCCTGTCGTCGCGGCGGCGGGAAGGGCGCCGATCGGCTCGTGGTCGGGAATGCTTTCATCGGCGAGCGCCAGTCGCGCCGAGACCCAGGAAATCTGCGTGGTGATCGAGTCCCTCCAGGGCAACACGATGGGTGCGCTGGTTGCCTTCGGGTCGGGCGTCGAGAAGAAGCTGTCGATGACGTGGATGCGGCGTTCGCTGCAGCGCGAGGCCGACAATTTCGCCTACCGGCAGACGAGCAACGCCTATCAGCTGCTGCTGAAGATCGAGGCGGGCAAAGCGACGGGCCTCGCGATCACCGCGGCCAACGGCAAGACGACATGGGAAACGGCGCTTGCGCCGGGCTGTTGATTTCGAGCCCGCCGCGTCAATCACGCCAGAGCGCGAGGATGAAGGTGCATCGAGGGGCGCGCCGCGCTCAGCCCTGAAGTGGCGCCATGCCGAGGCGCCAGGCCAGGCCCAGAAGCATGAGGCCGCACGCGGATACGGCCCAGATCCACAGCGTGCGCCGGTCATCGCGCGCATCGATCAGACGCTCGTAGAGCGCCGCCGGCACGCCGCTCATCAGCAGCGTCGTGGTCGCCGCCATCAGGCTGCAGAGATAGAAAATGATCTCCGGACCGACGGGCAGCCAGGACGGAATCCAGAGCGGTGCCAGGACCCAGAAGATGGCGACGACCGGCGACAGAATGCCGCTGATCGCGCTCGCCACCAGGACGATTGAAAAGATGTGATGCCGCTGCATCGCCGCCTCAGCCGCCCGCCGCCTGCTGCGACAGGCTCGGCGCCCATCCGGCCTGCAGCATCGCAAGGCCGAGACCGAGCTTGATCCAATAGAGCCAGAAGCTGGTGACCAGCGGCAAGAACCCGGCGCGCACATAGCGCGGCGTGATCCAGCCGACCGCGCGAATGGACCACTCGGTCAGCGCGACGAAAGCGCGCCAGATGTAATTGGACGGCTGGATCGCGGGGACCAGCCACGCCAGCATGAAGCGCCCGACGCACGACCACAGCACGACGGACAGGCCATACGTGACGATCCAGAACGGCAGATAGCCGGTGATGAAATGCGGCTGAGTCACGGCCTACGCGATGCTGCGGTCAAGCGCGAAGGCTGCGCTCGTGGAAACGAGAACGGGGCGAGGTCGTGAGACCCCGCCCCGCGCCAGGTACGATCGGGACGCGCGCCGCTCAATGCGCCTCGTGGCCGCGCAGCACCTTCACGTCGCCTGCGGGAACACGGATGGAGTCGATGAATTCCTGCATCTCCTCCGAGGCCGGCTTGCCGAGCGCGCCGACGATCCATTGCGCGAGGAACGCCGCGGGTATGCCGAAGATGCCGACCGAGATGTTGTTGATGCCCCAGATATAGGCGACATCGCGGTTGCGGATCTTGACGATGTTGATCTCGCCCAGCCAGCTGAAGGCCTGCTTGACCCACAACCCGTGGAACTCGGTCGTGTACAGGAAGAACATGCACACGGTGATTCCCGCGAAGACGCCCGCCACACCGGCCGCATTGCCGCAGCGCTTCCACCAGATCCCGAGCACCAGCCCGGCGAACAAGCCGGACGCCGCGATCGAGAAGGCCCAGGATACGAGGAACAGAATATCCGCCCCCAACTCCCCGGCGGTGTAGGCGGCGATCACGGCGACGAACAGCAGCAGCACGCGGCTGATGATCAGGCGCCGCTTGGTATCGGCGGTCGGGTCGATCATCTTGTAATAGACGTCATGGCTGAGCGCGTTGGCGATCGCGAGCAGCAGCCCGTCGGCCGTCGATAGCGCGGCGGCCAACCCTCCTGCGGCGACCAGCCCCGCGATCACATAGGGCAGCCCGGCGATCTCCGGCGTCGCGAGCACGATCGCATCGGTATGAATGCGGAACTCGTTGAGCTGGAGGATGCCATCGGCGTTGCCCACGACACCGCGGCAGAGCGGATAGATCTGCGCGGCATTGACGGCATCGCAAGCGCCGACAAGGGCGAGGCCGGGACGACCCCAGGATGCGACCCAGCCTGGCAGGCTGGCGATCGGGGTGCCGATCAGGTTCTGATAGACCTCGAGCTTGGCGAAGGCCGCATAGGCGGGCGCCGTGAAATAGAGCAAGAAGATGAAGAACAGGCTCCATGCCACGGAGTCGCGCGCCTGCCGCACGGACGGGGTCGTGAAGTA
This sequence comes from Alphaproteobacteria bacterium, assembly GCA_031403455.1. Taxonomy (GTDB): domain Bacteria; phylum Pseudomonadota; class Alphaproteobacteria; order CACIAM-22H2; family CACIAM-22H2; genus CAIOSQ01. Next base: position 3,117 of record JANNTF010000227.1, read on the forward strand.
GCGCATGAGAATATGCGGCAGCGACGCGGTGCCGACCATCAGGCACAGGATCAGCGCGAAGTAGTTCCACATCGCGGTGGCGCTGTATTTGCCGGTCGCATCGACGAAAGCCGCCGAGTGCCCCTGGGCCACGTTCAGCGTCTTCTCCAGGATCTCGATCTTCTCCAGCGCGAAGCCGTACATCAGCTGCGGGATCGGCACGCCGGTCATCTTGAACGACATCACGATCGCCGGAATGAGATAGGCGATGATCAGGATGATGTACTGGGCCACCTGGGTCCAGGTGACGGCCTTCATGCCGCCGAGCAGCGAGCAGGCGAGAATGCCGATCAAGCCGACGAAGCAGGAGACCTGGAACGAGAGCCCGAGGAAGCGCGACGTGATGATTCCAACGCCGACGATCTGGGCGACCACATAGGTGAACGACGCGAGGATCAGCACGATCACCGCAAGCGAGCGCGCCGCGTTGCCGCCGTACCGTGCGCCGAAGAAATCGGGCACCGTGAACTGACCGAATTTACGCAGATACGGCGCCATCAGGATCGACACCAGCACATAGCCGCCGGTCCAGCCGAGCACGAAGGCCAGCCCGGAGTAGCCGCCGAAATAGAGCGAGCCAGCCATGCCGATGAACGACGCGGCGCTCATCCAGTCCGCGCCCGTGGCCATGCCGTTGTAGAAGGCCGGGACGACCCGGCCCGCGACGTAGTACTCGGAGACTTCAGCGGTGCGCGCCAGCCAGCCGATCGCCGCATACACGCCGATGGTCAGGAAGATGTAGAGATAGCCAAGGAATTTGGGCGGCACCCCGAGCCATTCGAGAATGCCGATGATGATGACGAACGCCACGAAGGCGCCCGTGTAGATGGCGTAGATGCGACCGAGATTTTGAACGAAGCTGGATCCGCCGAGTGCGTAAGCCATGATCTTTTCCTCCCTTACTCGTCGGACACGCCGAATTCTTCATCGATCTTGTTCTGAGCACGCGCATTGAAGAAACACATCGCCACGAACACGATCAGAGATCCCTGGGCCGCCATGTAAAATCCCAGTGGAAATCCGAGAACTCGAATTTGATTGAGGGAGGGGGCGAAGAAATGCACCACGAAGCTGAAGAAGAACCAGATGGCGAGCAGAATCCACATCAACCGAGATGTTCGTCCCCAGTAGTCCCGCATTTGCTCCGTAGAAAGCTTGATCGCCATGACGGCCTCCTGTGTTGATTTCGTGGCCCGCCCGACGCTTCCGCATAGACGCATCGTGGCCAAGACAGGCGAGGGTTGTCCCCTCATCCCTTTACATCCGAATCGACTGATAACATCCGAGTCTGCTTACGACAATCGTATTTCATGCCCGTGACCGTGTCAGGGGATCAATCGCGCAGGATGCGTCGCCTTCCGTGGGTCATGTGATGCTCCGAAAACTCATCGAGATCTGGCTGCCGCCGCCGCTGACGGACATGCAGGCACTCGGCCGCTTCCTCTCCGGCGAAGCGTCCTATCTCGCCCAGCGATCGACGTATGAATTCACGCGCAACACGCTGTCCTGGCATGGCCAGGCGGCCTTCGGCGACGATGGATTCAACGACGTGTTTCGCATTTGCCGCTGGGAGTCCTTCGCCAGCATCCTCGGCGGCTTCGTCGTCCTGTCCCATATCAGGCTCCGCGCCGCCGCCAGCGGCGATCCCGGGCTGCTCACCGCCGCCCTGGCGCGGCAATTCGCGGCGGAGCTGGCGGCATATCCGACCCCGGCGCATCGCACCGACTGGACCGATGTGACGACTCGCCTCGCGCACCGTCTGACCGCCGGCGGCCACACCACCCCCGCGGCGCTCGGCATCGAAGCGGCGGCGCGCATCTACGAAACCATACCCGTGCGCTCCGGCCATGCGGCCGAAGATCGCGACGTGCTGGCCAATGCGATCCGTCTGGGCACGATCAGCGTCAATGACCGGCT